>JAQVJE010000252.1 GCA_028695325.1 Gallionellaceae bacterium | reverse complement strand
TTTTCAGCCCTGACAGGCTGCGCGACAGGTCGGAGATGGTCGCGTCCAGCTTCCCGGCCTTCTGCTCGAACGCCTGCGCCGCGCTCGCGCTCATCTGCTGCGTCAGCTCGTCCAGCGTCTTGCGCTGGATGGCCGTCACCTTGTCGTAGGCTTCCAGCACCTGCGTCACGTCCTGCCGGAGTCGGGCCAGCGGCTCCAAGGCCTGCGCCGTCTCGGTCGAGACTGCGCCCGGCAGGCGCTTCAAGTCCTCGTGCATCAGGCTCACGGACTGCTGCAACGTCCTGACGCTCTCCACGATCTGCAACTGCGGGCCTGAATCGTTCAAGGCCCGCACGGTCTCTAGCTTCGTCATAAGTCACCCCTGCTTTTTGTAGGCCAGCCCATGTGTAGCCCTTGCCCAGGTCGCTGCCCTTGAACGGCACCCCGCCCACCTCGAAGGAAAAGCCATTCATGCGCCCGGTGCTGGCGATGTTTGCCCGAACGCCTACGCCTGCGGCCTGTAGCCGCTCGGCCAGTTCTGGCGCGGTCGGCTTGTCCTTCACTGCCTCATCCAGCAGCCGTTGCAGACGCTGGCGCGGCGGTTCGTCGCCCGTTCTCACGGCCATGTTGATCTCCTTGTCGGTCAGCTTCCGGCGCTCGGCCCGCGCATCGCCCAGCCCCGGCGTCAGGGTCAGGCCGTGGGTACGCTCAAGCTCTTGGGTCGCCTCGATGGCGCGGCGGGCTTCCCACTGGCCCAGCCACACTTTCCCGTCCAGCCCTACCCGGCTGGCCACGATGTGGATGTGATCCTTGTCCGTGTCCTGGTGGCGCACGGCCACCCACGGCGTATTGGTCTGGTCAAAGCCCATGCGCTGCATGAAGTCAGCCGCGACGGCTTCCCACTTCTCGGCGCTCAGGCGCTCGCCGGGAGGCAGTGACAGCGAGCAATGCCAGACGGGCTTGCCGATGTCCGGGCGCAACTGGCGCACGGCTGAGAACTCCCGCGACAGTTCGCGGGGGTCATTCCCGGCCATGTTGCCGCCGACTCGCTCCGCGTTTTTCGTGTGCGTGGCTTCCTTGCCCACGTCGAAAACGTAGTTCAGCGCACCGCGAAAACCGCCACCACGGCTAACCTTCGCTTTCATCTTCCCCGTCCTCGGCGTCGTGCTTGACGCCTATCAGGTCACGCCTGAAGGCGTCGAGCGTTGCCCGCACCTCGGCCAGCGGGAGCGTGTCGCCAGCGTTCAGCCGGTGCGCGATCTGGTTCAGGTTGGCCGCCGTGCGGGCCAACGCTGCCCACGCTTCCCGGTTCACTTCCGGGATAGTGGGCGGCAGTCGATGCAGGGCGGCGGCGCGTAGGTACTCGCCCCGCTGCATCTGCACCGCGTCACGCTGCGAATCCAGCCGCGCAAGCTCGGCATCGTTGAGGCGCACCGAAACGGTATGCCCGCGCTTGTCCGTGGCGTCGAGCGGCGCAGGCCCACGGCGGCGGCGCTTGGATTCGTCAGTGTTCATGGGCGAAGCCCTCCAGCAAGTGAAGCGAAGCGAAACGCGCAGCAACCCCCCGACCGAAGGGAGCGGGGGCGTAGGCCGAAGGCCGGAGGGTGAGAACCAAGCGAAGCGCAGGTTACACCTTGCTCCCTGCCAAACCACCGCGCAAATACCATAATAGCACATCTCCATGCAAGCACCTAACAGCCACCCACCCGGCCCGCTCGCTGCGCTCTCGGCCCGACCGCCCAAGGGCGGTATCAGGCCAGCGGGGAGAGGGGTGGGCAAAGCGCCGGGGCGAACTGATACCATACCGCTATGGTATCGGAATGTCGGCAGACTGTCAAGCGGTATTTAATACGACAGTGCAAACTTATTTAAGTGCGACAGTCGGATTAAAACAGGAGCCGACGATAAACTCTTGACAGCGTGCGACAGTCAGACTAAAATATAATCACACAGTCAAACGGAGAAACAGCCATGCAGTTCAAACGCCAAGGTCGCCGGGTTCAGGTGCTCGCCTACCGGGGGTATGACAAGGAAAAGCGCCGCGCCATCGTCAAGATGATGGGGTCTATTGACGTATATTCTTACGAACCGTCAGACGGACTAATTGAGAATCTGACAGACGAAGAAAAAACAGAACTACAGTCATACATTGAAACGGAACGACAGGCAGCAGAAAAGCGGAGCCGCCAGTATTCCGCAAAATCTGCCGCCAGTCGTATTAGCGAGGTTGCCGACACGATCAAGGCCGGGGACTTTGAGCCGTCCGAGGCGTGGGCGGCGGATACCTGGGCGGCAATCGAGGCGCTGACCAAGGCCATGCGCAAGGCGGGCTATCCGAAGCCCCGCAAAGCGCCACAGAAGGCCGCTGACGCGCCGATGCCGGGTCAGGCAGGGCTGCCCTTGGGGGATGCGCCAGAAACGCCGGGAAACGCTTCCTGAGGGGTTTAGGCCGGGAAACCGGCCCCCACCCCTCTCCCCGCTGGCCCTTTACCCCCGGAGGGGGTCGCCGAAGGCGGGGGGCGATGGCAAGGCCAGACCGCGCACCAAGCGCGGGCTGCGCCGCGCAGGATCTGAATATCCTGAATATCCTGCTTACTCCGGGCGGGTGTGCGACGT
>JAQVJE010000006.1:8877-43922 GCA_028695325.1 Gallionellaceae bacterium | reverse complement strand
CAGGGAGGCTTCATGGCCGAGATCGGCGAGGCCAACCTGTACCCGGCCAAGTCGCGCCCGGCCGAAGCGCTCTATCCCCGGTTGGACCCTGGCGTCTGCGCGACCTGCCCGCACCGCATCTTCCGTGTCTGCCGCCGCCCGGCCGAAACGGCCGTCCTGGCCACTCCATCTGCCCACGCCCTGCAAGGAGCCTGACCATGAAAGCCTATCAACGCATACTCATCCCCATGCCGGCCGACGGGCGCGGCGAAATCCTCCTGCGCCGGGCCGCCGGGATGCTGCCGCACGGGCGCGGCGAGATGATGGTCGTGCAGGTGCTCGACACCCGCAGCGGCTTCGAGTCCGACGGCCCGGCCGGGCAGCTGGCCGGCGACCGGGTGGCCCGCCAGGTGCCCGGCGCCAGGAAGCGTCTCGACCTGCTGCTGGCCCGCAACAACCTGGCCTGGGCCGAAGCACGCGTGCTCTGTGGAGAACCGCGTCCCACCATGACCGGCTTCATCCGGCAATGGCAACCGGACCTCGTGGTGACCTGCGCCGATCTGCACTCGGCGGACCTGGCCCACGACCTCACGGTCGAGCCGCCCGACGTCCTGACGGTGAAATGCAGCGGCCTGTTCGATCGACTGGGCGGCGCCTTCGGCCAGACGGCACACGGGCACGCCTGAGATGCATTGAGCAATGTCTATGTTGCTGGTGTAAACGGTCGGGCTGTGCAAGGTAGAATCTACGGCCTTGCATAGCGGTCCCGTCAGGCCGCCCGGAGAAGCCATGATCCGACGTAACCCCAACGGCGACGTTCCCGTCGTCCACGAAACCGCCTTCGTCGACCCCACCGCCATCCTGTGCGGCAAGGTGATCGTCGAGGAAAACGTCTTCATCGGCCCCTACGCGGTGATCCGCGCCGACGAGGTGGACGAGGCGGGGGACATGGAGCCCATCGTCATCGGCGCCAACTCCAACATCCAGGACGGCGTGGTGATCCACTGCAAGGCCGGCGGCGGCGTGACCATCGGCCGCGGCGCCTCCATCGCCCACCGCTCCATCGTGCATGGCCCCTGCAAGGTGGGCGACGGCGCCTTCATCGGTTTCAACTCGGTGTTGTTCAACTGCGTGGTGGGCGATGGCTCGGTGGTGCGCCACAACTCGGTGGTCGAGGGCTGCCAGGTGCCGCCCGGCTTCTACATCCCCTCCACCAGCAACATCCACTCCGACGCCGAGCTGGCCACCATCACTCCAGTCACCCCGGACCAGGCCGGCTTCTCCGAGAGCGTGGCCCAGGCCAACCTGGAACTGGTGCGCGGCTACAAGCGGATACGCAACGAGTTCTAGGCAGGCCGCGATCTTTCATCATGTCCGCGCGGACTGGTACCGGAGCCAGCATGAATCCGGGCACCGGATTGCGCGCAGCGACGGTATCGAACCAGCCTTTCCCTAGAACCCTCGGTGCAGGCGGGGCGCCAGCCAGTCGATCTCGGGCGCCGGCCGGGCCTGGGGCCGGGACAGCGGCGTTACCGGGTTGAGCAGGATCACGAGCGGCGCCGGCAAGGCGCCCCGATGGCAGCCCAGGGCGGAACCGCCTTCGCAGACCATGCGCAGCATCTCGGGCAACCCGGCGAGGTCGCGGCCGACCTCGCCGGCCACCGGCCGCATCTCCCATTCCACCCCCGCGCACGCCAGCGCGGCCAGGTGCGGCTCCAGCCGGGAGACTGCCAGGTTCCCCGGCGGCGGCGCCAGGCACAGCAGGCCCGCGTCCAGGTCACGGCACAACTCGACGACATGGGCCATGAGGGCGGGCGACAGGTAGGTGTCGAGATAAAGTCCGATTCGACGGTGGGCAACAGGCATGACGGACTCCGGTAGGGATAGGCTGAGGAGTGCTATGCATGCCGCATGCCAGCAATAAGTTGTTGATTAATATATTGGTAAAACCTGGATGGGTGGGTAGGTATTGAAGATTGCAATGGGGCAGGCGGGGCCGTGCACATGGCAACCTAATGGGCGTGGCTGCCGTTCGCCTTGAAAACATGCCGTGGTTGCTGCTGGCCAGGGGCGGCGCTTGCTGAACGCCTGCTGTGCGTCCCAAAAAGGGCAAACCGCCGCCGGCCATCCGCCGGCTTCTACCCCTCGCTCTTCGCCACGTTGTAGCGCTTCAGCTTGCGCCACAGCGACACGCGGTCGATGCCGAGCATCTGGGCCGCCAGGGTCTGGTTGCCGTTGGCTTCATCCAACACCCACAGTATGTAGTCACGCTCCTGCGCCTCCAGGGTCGGCACCTGGCCGTCCTTGCGCCGGAAGGCGCGGATGGTCAGTTCCCTGAGGTCGTCGGGCAGGTGGGCGGCCTCGATGCGCTCGCCCTGGCACAGCGCCACGCCGCGCTCGACGATGTTCTCCAGTTCGCGCACGTTGCCGGGGAAGTCGTAGGCCTTGAGCAGGGCCATGGCCTCCTCCGAGAAGCCGTCGATGCGCTTGCCCATGAGCGGGGCCGAGCGGGCCAGGAAGTGCTGGGCCAGGAGCGGGATGTCCTCCCTTCTCTGCGACAGGGGCGGGATGTGCAGGTTGACCACGTTGAGGCGGAACCAGAGGTCCTGGCGGAAGCGGCCGTCGGCCACCCATTCCTTCATGTCGCGATTGCTGGCGGCGATGAAGCGCACGTCCACCTTGATCGACCGGGTGGCGCCGAGGGGCAGCACCTCGCGCTCCTGGATGACGCGCAGCAGCTTGACCTGCATGGCCGGCGCCATCTCGGTGATCTCGTCCAGGAACAGGGTGCCGCCGTGGGCGGCGGCGATGAGGCCCTGCTTGCCGGGTGCGCCGGTGAAGGCCCCCTTCTCGCTGCCGAACAGCTCGTTGGCCAGCAGTTCCTCGTTGAAGGCGCCGCAGTTGACCGCCAGGAAGGGGCCGTCCGGGTGGGCGCCATGCTCGTGCAGGTAGCGCGCGAAGAGCTCCTTGCCGGTGCCGGATTCGCCCGAGATGAGGACGTTGCAGCCGGTGGGGGCGACCTGGCGGGCCATGTCGAGCAGCTTCTGCATGGGGCCGTCACGGGTGATGATGCGGGTCTTGCCCTGGAAGGCGGACAGCTGTTCGCGCAGGGCATGGTTCTCGCGCTTGAGGCCGATCTTCTCCAGGGCGTCCGCCACGGTCTTCCTGACCTCGTCGAGGCGGAACGGCTTCGCCACGTAGTGGAAGGCACCTTCCTTCATGGCTTCGACCGCCGATTCCAGGGTGGCGAAGCCGGTGATCATGATGACCTCGATGTCCGGGTACTCGGCCTTGCAGCGGCGCAGCACCTGCATGCCGTCCACCTTGTCCATCTTGAGGTCGGTCAGCACCACGTCGAAGGGCTGGCTGTCGAGCAGGTTGAGTGCCTGGCTGCCGCTCTGGGTGGCGGTGACCTGGTAGCCCTCCTTGGTGAGCACGTGTTCAAGGTTGCGCAGGGCGATCTTTTCGTCGTCGACGATGAGGAGGCGTGCGGTCATGGTTTCTCGCTGTTGGGCTCGCCGATGGGCAGGCGGATATGGCAACGGGCACCACCTTCGGGCGGACTGTCGACGCCGATGCAGCCGCCGTGCTCGTCAACGATCTCGTGGGCGATGAACAGGCCGAGGCCGTTGCCGTGGCCGACCGGCTTGGTGGTGAAGAAAGGGTCGAATATGCGCGGCAGCAACGCGGCCGGGATGCCGGGGCCGCTGTCGGCAATGACGAGGTCGACCATCGCGGTGCCGGGTCGGCAGCTGCCGGCCATGGCAGGGAGGTCGCCACGGTCGCGGCCGGCGATGCTGCGGCGGGCCGTGACGACCAGTTCGCCGTAGTTGCCCATGGCCTCGAAGGCGTTCCTGATCAGGTTGAGCAGGGCCTGCTGCAGGCGCGCGCGGTCGGCCGCCACGCTGAGATCGGCCGGGATGTCCAGGCGGACCTCGATGCCGGGTGCCTTGTGGCTCCTCAGGAAGCGCAGGGTCTCGTCGACCAGCTCGGCAAGGTCGACTGGCCGGCGCTGGAAGTCGCGGTCGCGGGCATAGTCGAGCAGGGAGCGGACGATGCGGGCGGCGCGCCCGGTTTCGCGGTCGATGTCGGCGAGCAGCTCGTGGCGCAGTTCGGGGGCGATGTCCGGGTCCTCGTTGAGTATCTGCGCCGATGACGAGATGTTGGACAGCGGATTGTTGAGCTCGTGGGCGACGCCCGACAGCAGGGTGCCCAGGGAGGCCAGCTTTTCCGCCCGCACCAGGGTGTGCTGGCGGCGTTCTAGTTCGTCGAGGACGTGGTTGAAGGCCTGTGTCAGGGAGGCCAGCTCGCGCTCGCGCAGGTCGAGGTCGAGGCGGGCGAGGCTGCCCTGGGCGACCGCCTCCATGCGGGTCTCCATGGCCTGCAGTGGTCGCGTCACCCCGCGCGCCAGGGAGAAGCCGGCCAGCAGGAGCAGGCCGACCACCGCCGCCACCGAGATGAACAGGTTGCGTTGGTAGACGGCCAGGGCATCGCGCAGCTTGTCGCGCTCCAGCTCGGCCAGGCCCTCGCCGGCGGTGACGATGCGATAGCCCAGCTGGCGCACCGCCTCGGCGAGGTCCTCGTCGTCGGGGCGGCCGCCGTGCCCGGCCATCAGCTGGCCGTAGCGGGCCAGGTCGGCCTCCAGGGCCGCCACTGCGGGGGCGCCGATCAGTGCCGCGAAGACCTGGCCGTCGCGGCGCAGCAGTGTGAGGGCGTGAGCGGTGTAGCGGGTGTTCTCGGCCAGATCGGTGGCCTGGCGGTAGAGGAAGTGGTTCTTCTCGAAACGGCGCAGTTCCAGGGTGGTGTCGAAGAATTCCGACACCTTGCTGCCGGCATGCACCTTGGCGGTGATCAGGCGCAGCTCCAGCAAGGACATCAGCGACAGGCCGATGGCCAGGCCGGCAAGGGCCAGGTAGACGAGGACGATCTTTCCCTGCAGTGAGCGCATGTTGCAAGTCTATCCGAATGTTGCACTACGCAACAAACTGTTTGCGGGTTAAAGCCTTGTTTTGTTAATGGCTGGTTAACGAGGGCGCTGGAATGGTTGCATTTTGTAATGGCCTGGTGGTAGTGGTTCCAAATGGCGTCAGTAAAACATAATAAAAACAATGCGTTGTAGTTGTGGTGGGGATGGCATGGTTCCTGCAATGGAGATGCCGACTTTTTTGGAGACCCACCATGCGTGCATTGTTCGATTTCGCGAGAGACCTGCTCAAGGCCATCGCCCTGCCCGGCGCGGCCCTGTCCGAGCGTTCCTGTGCCGTCAGCGCCCGCCGGCTGCGCTGAGACGGCATGACCAAGCGTCGCGTCCTCCTCGCCCTGCGCCTGGCTTCGCCGCTCGATCGCCTGTTCACGGCGGCGGCCGGCTTGTGCCGGCGCCTGGAGGCCGAGCTGGAGGTGCTGGCCGATCCGGCCCGGCCAGACTGGGCCGAGGTGCGTTCCAGGCTACAGGCCCTCGATGCGGCCGGCATTGCGGGGCGTCTGACCCCGGTGGCCGACCTCAAGGCCAAGGACGTGGTCGACCATGCCCATCGGCACGAATGCATCGTCTCCGTGGTGGTGGGCCGGCCCAAGGCCTGGGCAGGCGCAGGCCAGGACCCCTGGTCCCGGCTCGACTGCCCGCTGGTGGCGGCCTCCGACCAACCTGGCCTGCCCGAAGAAACCTAATAGGCACATCATGCACAATCTCGCCCGCTTCCTGCCCTTCCTGCGCTGGTTCCCCCTCCGGCTAGACACCGTCAAGCCCGACTTCGTTGCCGGTGTAACCGTCGCCCTGGTGTTGATCCCGCAGTCCATGGCATATGCCCAGCTGGCCGGCCTGCCGGCCTACTACGGCCTCTATGCTGCCTTCCTGCCGGTGGCTGTCGCCTCGATGATGGGGTCCTCCAACTTCCTCGGCACCGGTCCGGTGGCGGTGGTGTCCCTGCTGACCGCCTCCTCGCTGGCCCCCCTGGCGGCGCCCGGCTCCGACCAGTTCGTTGCCCTGGCCATCCTGCTGGCACTGCTGGTCGGCATCGTCCAGCTGGTCCTCGGCCTGTTCAAGCTGGGGGTGGTGGTGAACTTCCTCTCCCACCCGGTGATCGTCGGCTTCACCAATGCAGCGGCCATCATCATCGGCCTGTCCCAGGTGTCCAAGCTGTTCGGCGTGCCCATGGGCCGCTCCGAGCACTTCCTTAACGACATCTGGGGGGTGGCCCTGCAGCTGGGCGACACTCACCTGCCCACCCTGGCCATGGGCATCCTGGGCATCGCCATGATGTGGGCGGTGAAGCGCTACCGGCCGAAGTGGCCGGGCGTCCTGATTGCCGTGGCGGTGACCACTACGCTGTCCTGGGCGATCGGCTTCGAGAAGAACACCAGCGGCCGCATCGACCAGATCGCTGATGCCGAGCTGGCCGCCATGGTCGCCGACGTCGCCGCCCTCACCGCGCACCACGAGGAACTGGCCGCCGCCAAGGCGGCCAAGGCGAGCGAGCTGAAGGCGGCCCAGCACGAGCACGGCAAGCACAGCCCGCAGGCCGCGCGCCTGGAATATGAGATGGAGCTGGCCGCCATCGAGGCACAGGCGACCGAGGCGGAGGCCACCAAGTTGAGGAAGACGCTGCGCAAGGTGGCCGTGCTGCGGGTGGCGGACGGCGATGGCAATACCGTGGCGATCCATGCCGCCGACCGCCTTCCGCCCGGCGTGACCGGCGATGGTCACACCTACCGTATCCGCGGCATCAAGGCCGGCGAATTCAAGCTGGTGGGCGGCGGTGAGGTGGTGGGCAAGATCCCCGAGGGACTGCCGTCGGTGTCCATGCCGAGCCTCGACCTGGGCGCCATCGGCTCGCTGCTCTCGGCCGCCATCGTCATCTCCCTGGTCGGCTTCATGGAGGCCATCTCCATCGCCAAGGCGCTGGCCACCAAGGCCAAGCAGAAGGTGGACCCCAACCAGGAACTGGTCGGCCAGGGCCTGGCCAACATCGTCGGCGGCTTCACCCAGGCATTCCCGGTGTCGGGTTCCTTCTCACGTTCGGCTGTGAACTACAACGCCGGGGCGCGGAGCGGCCTCGCCGCGGTGATCACCGCCCTGTTCGTGCTGCTCACCCTGCTGTTCCTCACCCCGCTGCTCTACCACCTGCCGCAGGCGGTGCTGGCCGCCATCATCATCATGGCGGTGATCGGCCTGGTGAACTTCGGCGCCGTCAGGCATGCCTGGCACGCCAGCCGCCACGACGGCATCGCCGCCGTCGTCACCTTCGCCGCCACCCTGCTCATGGCGCCGCACCTGGACAAGGGCATCATGGTGGGTGCCGGCCTCGCCATCGTCCTCTACCTGTACCGCACCATGAAGCCACGCGTCGCCCAGCTAGGTCGCTACAGCGATGGCACCCTGCGCGACGTCATGGTCAACCCGGGCCTGCCTACCAGCGACCACATCGTCGCCATCCGCTTCGACGGCTCGCTCTATTTCGCCAACGTGGCCTACTTCGAGGACACCATCCTGGAGGCGGTGGCGGCGAAGCCGAAGGCCGAGTATGTCCTTGTGGTGGGCGACGCCATCAACCAGCTCGACGCCTCCGGCGAGGAGGTGATGCACCACCTGGTCAGCCGCCTGCGCGACGGCGGCATGCAGATCGTCTTCTCCGGCCTGAAGAGGCAGGTGCTCGACGTCATGCGCCACACCGGCCTCATCGACCTGGTCGGCCAGGACAATATCTTCGCCACCGAGGACCAGGCCATCGCCGCGATCTACGCCCGCCTGGGCGACAAGGCGGCGGATGACCTGTTCTGCGCCTTGAAACCGGCCAATGCATGATGGATGATTCAGGGCTTGGCGCAAGCCAAGCCGACCTGTCCCAGCGAGCCACGACGATGAGCCAAAATGCCTGAACCGATTCCCCTGCAATGGGCCTGGGGCATAGTCCTCTATTGGCTGCTGCTGGCCGGCGCCAGCCTGCTGCTGCAGCGCCGCGGCCACTTGGTTACGAGTCTCGTCATGCCGCTCGGCGCCCTCGGTGCGCTGGCCATCGCGGCGGTGGGGGTGGCCGGGCTGGTGCTGCCAGGTGGGCATTTCGTGCTGCCCATCGGCCTGCCCGACTTGCCCTTCCACCTGCGCCTGGACGCACTGTCGGGCTTCTTCCTGGTACTCCTGGGCGGTGCCGCATTCGGCGTCACGGTCTACGCGGTCGGCTACTTCCGCACCATGGCGGCCGGCCCCCTTGCCCTGCTGTCGCTCTGGTACCACCTCTTCCTGGCCGGCATGGTGCTGGTGCTGCTGGCTGACGACGCCTACGCCTTCATGGTGGCCTGGGAGCTGATGGCGCTGTCGTCCTACTTCCTGGTCACCACCGACCACAAGATTTCGGACATCCGCCGCGCCGGCTTCCTCTATCTATTGATCGCCCACGTCGGCGCGGTGTCCCTGCTGCTCTGCTTCGGCGTCCTGCAGGGCGGCCACGGTGCCTACACCTTCGACTACATGCGTTCTGCCGAGCTGACCCCGTTCTGGGCCTCGGTCGCCTTCCTGCTTGCCCTGTTCGGCTTCGGCGCCAAGGCTGGCCTGGTGCCCATGCACGTCTGGCTGCCCGAGGCCCACCCGGCGGCACCCTCGCCGGTGTCGGCCCTGATGTCCGGGGTGATGCTGAAGACCGCCATCTACGGCCTCCTGCGGGTGACCTTCGATCTGCTCAACGTGCAGATCGCCTGGTGGGGCACCCTGGCCCTGGCGCTCGGCCTGCTCACCGCCCTGTACGGGGTGATCTTCGCCGCCGTGCAGTCGGACATGAAGCGGCTCCTGGCCTGGTCGTCGATCGAGAACATCGGCATCATCCTGGCCGGCTTCGGCCTCACGGTGATCTTCTTCGCCGACGGCAAGGGCGCCCTGGCGGCACTCACTATGACTGCGCTGCTCTACCACGCCCTCAACCACGCCTTCTTCAAGGGCCTGCTGTTCGTCGGCACCGGTTCGGTGCTGCACAGTACCGGGGTGCGCCACATGGGCGCCCTGGGTGGACTGATCCGGCGCATGCCGTGGACCGCCTGGCTGACCCTGGTGGGGGCGCTCGCCATCGCCGGGATGCCGCCGCTCAACGGCTTCGTCTCCGAGTGGCTGCTGCTGCAGGCCTTCCTGCTCACCCCGGGCTTGGCACACAACTACCTCAACATGGTGATCCCGGTGGCCGCCGCCGCCATCGCCATGGCCGCCGCGCTGGCCGCCTACGTGATGGTCAAGTTCTTCGGCGTGGTCTTCCTCGGCCAGCCGCGCGCCGAGAACCTCAAACATGCCCACGACGCCGGCTGGCCGGAGCGCCTCGGCATGCTCTGGCTGGCGGCCGCCTGCGTCCTCCTGGGGCTGTTCCCGGCCATGGTGATCGACGCCCTGGCCCCGGTGACCCGGCTGCTGATCAGCCAGACCCTGGTCAACGACGGCAACTGGCTGTTCCTGGCGCCGGTTTCGGCCGAGCGTGCCAGCTACGCCCCGCTGGTTTTCCTCTTGGTGGTGCTGGCCGTCCTCCTGGTCACCTTCCTGGCCGTGCGCCGGGTCTACCACGGCCGCATCCGCCGCGCCGACCCGTGGGACTGCGGCTACGCCGAGCAGGACGCACGCATGCAGGACAGCGCCGAGGGTTTCGGCCAGCCGATCCGGCAGGTCTTCGATGTCTTCATGCGGGTGGAGCGCGAGATGCCCGACCCGTTCGACCGCAAGCCGCACTACCGCGGCGACAGCCGCGACAAGATCTGGCTGCTGCTCTACCAGCCGATCGCCGACCTGGCAACCTGGCTGTCGGCGCAGGCCGGCCGACTGCAACACGGCCGCATCCAGTGGTATCTGGTGTACAGCTTCGCCACCCTGATCTTCCTGCTCGTTTTCACGCGGTGACCCCATGACCACCGGCATTCTCCTGCAAGTTTTACAGACCCTGCTGGCGATCCTGCTGGCCCCCCTGCTGATGGGCTGGGTCAACCAGTGCCGTGCCTGGCTGCAGGGCCGCTCGGCACCGCCGATCACGCAGCCCTACCGGGTGATCCGCAAGCTGTTCCACAAGGACGCGGTGATCGCCCACGACGCCTCGCCCCTGTTCCGCTTCGCGCCCTACATGATCTTCGCCTGCATGGCCCTGGCAGCCGGCATCGTGCCCACCATCGTCAACGACCTGCCGTTCTCGCCGGCCGCCGACGTCATTGCCCTGGTCGGCATCTTCGCCCTGGCGCGGGTGTTCCTGGCGCTCGCCGCCATGGACATCGGCACCTCCTTCGGCACCCTGGGGGCGCGGCGCGAGATGCTCATCTCCTTCCTGGCCGAGCCGGCACTCCTGATGGTGTTCTTCACCGCCAGCCTGATCTCGCAGTCCACCGAGCTGCCGGTGATCGTCGAGACCCTGGCGCACAAGCAGTTCGTCATCTACCCCAGCCTGGCCTTCGCGGCGGTGGCGTTCTGGATGGTGTCGACGGCGGAGAACGCCCGCATCCCGGTGGACAACCCCACCACCCACCTGGAACTGACCATGATCCACGAGGCCATGATCCTGGAATACTCGGCCCGCCACCTGGCCCTGATCGAGTGGGCGGTGGCGCTCAAGCTGTTCGTCTACTCCGCCCTCGGCATCGCCCTGTTCCTGCCCTGGGGCATCGCCCAGGCCGGCGACCTGGCCGCCCTGCCGCTCGCCGTTCTGGCGCTGCTCGGCAAGTTGCTCGCGGGCGGGGCGGGACTCGCCTTCCTGGAGACCATCTCGGCCAAGATGCGCCTGTTCCGCGCCCCCGAGTTCCTCGGCACCGCCTTCCTGCTCGCCGTGCTGGGCATGTTGACCCACTTCATCCTGGAGGTGTGATCGTGGCACTGAGCTACACCCTGCAAGTGGTCAATCTGCTGGCGGCGCTGCTGCTGCTGATCGCCTTTGCCATGCTGTCGCAGCGCCGCATCGCCGGCCTGGTCACCCTGTTCGCCTGGCAGGGGGGGGCGCTGGCCGCCTCCACTGCCATCGTCGCCTGGTCGACCGGTCAGCACCACCTTTACTACTCGGCGGTGCTTACCGTCGTGCTCAAGGTGGTCGCCATGCCCTGGTACTTCTTCCGCCTGATCAAGCGCCTCGACGTCGACCGCGAGGTGGAACCGATGATCAACATCCCGACCACCATGCTGATCGGCATCGTCCTGGTCATCTTCGCCTTTAACCTGGCCCTACCCATCTCCCAGATGGCCGGCACGGTGACCCGCTCCACCCTCGGCATCGCCATGGCTTCGGTGCTGCTCGCCTTCCTGATGATGATCACGCGCAGCAAGGCGATCCCGCAGGTGATCGGCTTCCTGGCCATGGAAAACGGCCTCTTCTTCGCCGCCACCAGCGCCAGCTACGGCATGCCGCTGGTGGTTGAGATGGGCGTCGCCCTTGACGTCCTGGTCGGCGTCTTCGTGCTCGGCATCTTCTTCTTCCAGATCCGCGAGACCTTCGATTCGCTCGACCTCAAGCACATGGAAAAGCTGAAAGAACGCTAAATGGAAATCTACTGGGTACTCGGCATCCCGCTCGCCGGTGGGCTATTCCTGGCGCTCTGGGGCAATCGCGGCAATGCCCCCGAGATCAACGCACTGTTCAGTCTGCTGACCCTGCTGGCGGCGGCGGCGCTGACCGCGCGCATCGTCGCCGAGGGGCCCATCATGGTCGGCGACGGCTGGTTCTTCATCGACTCCTTCAACGTCTTCCTGGTCGCCCTGACCGCCTTCGTGGCCTTCACCACGGCCCTGTTCTCGCGTCCCTACATGCGCATCGAGAAGGAGCATGGGCGGCTGAACGACCAGCGCCTGCGCCTATACCACGCCAGCTACCAGATCTTCATCGGCGCCATGCTGCTGGCCCTGACCACCAACAACATGGGCATCCTGTGGGTGTCCATGGAGGGCGCGACCCTGGCCACCGTGCTGCTGGTTTCCCTCTACCGCACCCCTGCCTCGCTGGAGGCGGCCTGGAAGTACTTTATACTGTGCGGCGTCGGCATCGCCCAGGCCCTGTTCGGCACCATCCTGCTCTACTTCGCGGCCGAGAAGGTGCTCGGCGCCGGCGGCACCGCCCTGCTCTGGACCCACCTCAACGGTGTCAAGGAGCAGCTGGAGCCGACCGTGCTGTCGCTGGCCTTCGTCTTCCTGCTGGTGGGCTACGGCACCAAGGTGGGACTCGCCCCCCTGCACAACTGGCTGCCCGACGCCCACGCCGAGGGCCCGACCCCCATCTCGGCGGTACTCTCCGGCCTGCTGCTCAACGTCGCCCTGTACGCGGTGATGCGCTCCAAGGTGCTGGTGGACGGCGCCCTGGGCACCGACCTGGCGGGCAACCTGATGATGGGCTTCGGCCTCCTGTCGGTGGTGGTGGCGGCCTTCCTGATCAAGCGCCAGACCGACGTCAAGCGCATGTTCGCCTACTCCTCCATCGAGCACATGGGCCTCGTCACCTTCGCTTTCGGCATGGGCGGGGCGGTGGCGAGCTTCGCCGGCCTGCTGCACATGACCATGCATTCGCTCACCAAGTCGGCCATCTTCTTCGCGGTGGGGCACGCCACCCAGAGCGCCGGCACCCAGCTGATGGACGGCATCCGCGGCCTCATCAAGACCCACCCCACCATCGGCTGGAGCCTGATGCTGGGCACCGTGGCCATCCTCGGGGTGCCGCCGTTCGGGGTGTTCGCCAGCGAATTCCTCATCATCACCACCGCCATGCACGAGCACCCCTGGGCCACGCCCTTCCTGCTCACCGCCCTGGGGGTGGCCTTCGCCTCCATCTTCGGCAAGGTGCAGCCGATGGTGTTCGGCGAAACCGAGCTGCCACGCCTGCCGCACCAGCCCGCCTTGACCCCGGTATTCGTGCACCTGGGCCTGGTCCTGATGCTGGGCCTATTCATCCCGCCTTATCTCGCCGACTGGTATCGCCAGGCGGCGGCCCTGCTGGGAGGCTGACATGGCAGAATTCGCCAACCTGACCCTGGAGACGGCCGGCCGCCATGTCTGGCGCGTCCGTCCCGCGGCCGATCAACTCGTCGCCCTGGCCCGCGCGGTCAAGGAGGAGGGCGGCCAGCTCATCGCCCTGTGGGGCTCGGACGACCGCCCGCTCGGCGCCGGCTATGGCCTGCACGCCGCATTCATGACCTCCCTGGGCATGCTCTGGGCCACCGTCGCGCTGGCCGTCGAAGACCCCGCCCATGCCGACCTCGCGGCCGTCTTCCCGCAGGCCGGGCGCATGCAGCGCGCCACCCATGACCTGCTGGGCATCCGCGCCGAGGGCGCCGAGGATACCCGCAAGTGGCTGCGCCACGGCGCCTGGCCCGCCAACGCCTTCCCCCTGCGCAAGGACTACGCGGCCGCGACGGTGAACGAGCCGGACGCCTATGCCTTCGTCCGCGTCGAGGGCGACGGCCCGCACGAGATCCCGGTCGGCCCCATCCATGCCGGCACCATCGAGCCCGGCCATTTCCGCTTCACCATCATCGGCGACCGCGTGCTCAGGCTGGAAGAGCGCCTGGGCTACACCCACAAGGGCACCGAGAAGCGCTTCGAGGGCATGGACCTGGCCACCGGCGCCCGCCTGGCCGGGCGGGTCTCGGGCGACTCCCACGTCGCCTACGCCTGGGCCTACTGCATGGCGGTCGAGCAGGCCGTGGGCGCCGAGGTGCCGGAGCGCGCCGTGTGGCTGCGCGCCCTGTTCCTGGAGATGGAGCGGGTGGCCAACCACCTGGGCGACCTCGGCTACCTGGGCAACGATGTCGCCCTGGCATTCGGCTTCAACCAGTTCTGGAAATGGAAGGAGGACTGGCTGCGCCTGACCGCCAGGATGTTCGGCCACCGCTACCTTTTCGACAGCGTCGTCCCCGGCGGGATCGCCGTCGATCTCGCCGACGACGGCTACGACCTCAATCGCATGACGCGCCGGCTGGACGACGAGGTGGCCCAGTTGAAGCGCATCTACGACGAGCACGCTACCCTGCAGGACCGCTTCGCCAATACCGGCATCGTCAAGCCCGACATGGCGGCGCGCCTGGGCCTGACCGGCCTGGCCGGGCGTGCCAGCGCGCAGGCCTGGGACGCCCGCATGCAGTTCCCACAGCCGCCCTACGACCGCTTGGCGGTGAACATGGCGACCCAGCGCAAGGGCGATGTCCTGGCCCGCGCCGAGGTGCGCTTCGCCGAGGTGTTCGAGTCCCTGCGCCTGATCCGCGACATCCTCAAGCACCTGCCAGGCGGTGCCGTACGCGCCGAGCTGCCGGCCGTGGCTGCGGTGCGCGAGGGTCTGGGCTGGGTGGAGGGCTGGCGCGGCGAGGTCGTGGTGGCCGTGCGCATCTCGGCCGACGGCCGCCTCGACCGCGTGCACCCGCACGACCCCTCGTGGCAGAACTGGCCGCTACTGGAAGTGGGCATACTGGGCAACATCGTGCCGGACTTCCCGCTCATCAACAAATCCTTCAACCTCAGCTACTCCGGGCAGGATCTGTAATGGCCACCCACCTCATCCTCCAGAAGATACTCAAGACCGGCCGCCTGTCCGAACCGGCCCCGGCCGCCGACCCGGCCATGCGCACCCGCGAGCAGGAACTGCAGGCCGAGATACTGAAGGTATTCGGCCAGGCGGTGGCGATCCGCTGCGTCGACGCCGGCTCCTGCAACGGCTGCGAGCTGGAGATCCATGCCCTCAACAGCCCGCAGTACAACATCGAGGGCCTGGGCGTGAAGTTTGCCGCCAGCCCACGCCACGTCGACGTGCTGCTGGTGACCGGGCCGGTCTCGCGCAACCTGGAGACGGCGCTCCGGCGCACCTACGACGCCACCCCGGAGCCGAAGTGGGTGGTGGCTATGGGCGACTGCGGCTGCACCGGCGGGATGTTCGGCGAGAGCTATGCCTCCTGCGGCAAGGTGTCGAACGTCATCCCGGTTGACGTCGAGGTGCCGGGTTGCCCGCCCACCCCGACCGCGCTGTTGCAGGGCATACTGGCGGCAGTGAGCGGCGGCCACTGAGCGTAGCACCGGCGCCGCATAACCCTTGCGCCAGCCGCCATGAACATCGTCATTCTGAAGACAGTCTTCCTGCTTTCCCTGTCCAACCTGTTCATGACGGTGGCCTGGTACGCCCACCTCAAGCACCTGTCGGACCGGCCCTGGTGGTTCGCCGCCCTGGCCAGCTGGGGTGTGGCCCTATTCGAGTACCTGATCCAGGTGCCTGCCAACCGCATCGGCTACACCATGCTGAGCCTGCCGCAGCTGAAGATCCTGCAGGAGGTCGTCACCCTGTCGGTGTTCGTGCCCTTCGCGGTGCTGTACATGCACGAGCCGGTCAAGCTCGACTTCCTCTGGGCCGGCCTGTGCCTGATGGGGGCGGTGTACTTCATCTTCCGCGCCTGAACTGCCGCCATCGCCATTACAACGCCGGCGCGGTAGAATTGCGCCTTTGATTTTTCGGGCTTTTTACCATCATGTTCGCCGCCGACCACACCATCAGGAATACCGATCCCGAACTCTGGGCCGCCATCCAGGGCGAAGCCCGCCGCCAGGAAGACCACATCGAGCTGATCGCCTCGGAAAACTACACCAGCCCGGCGGTCATGGAGGCGCAGGGCTCGGTGCTGACCAACAAGTACGCCGAGGGCTACCCCGGCAAGCGCTACTACGGTGGCTGCGAATGGGTCGACCAGGTCGAGCAGATGGCCATCGACCGGGTCAAGAAGCTGTTCGGCGCCGAGGCGGCCAACGTGCAGCCCAACTCCGGCTCCCAGGCCAACCAGGCGGTCTTCATGGCCTTCCTGAAGCCGGGCGACACCATCATGGGCATGAGCCTGGCCGAGGGCGGCCACCTCACCCACGGCATGGCGCTGAACATGTCCGGCAAGTGGTTCAACGTGGTCGCCTACGGTCTCGACCAGAACGAGAACATCGACTACGAGGCCATGGAGGCCAAGGCGCGCGAGCACAAGCCGAAGCTGATCATCGCCGGCGCCTCCGCCTTCGCCCTGCGCATCGATTTCGCCCGCTTCGCCCGGATCGCCAAGGAAGTCGGCGCCATCTTCATGGTCGACATGGCCCACTACGCCGGCCTGATCGCCGCCGGCGTCTACCCGAACCCGGTGCCGCACGCCGACGTGGTCACCTCGACCACCCACAAGACCCTGCGCGGCCCGCGCGGTGGCATCATCCTGATGAAGGCCGAGCACGAGAAGGCGATCAACTCCGCCATCTTCCCCGGCCTCCAGGGCGGCCCGCTCGAGCATGTCATCGCCGGCAAGGCGGTGGCCTTCAAGGAAGCCGCCTCGAAGGAATTCAAGCACTACCAGGAACAGGTCTGCTCCAACGCCATCGTCATGGCCAAGGTGCTCACCGAACGCGGCCTGCGCATCGTCTCCGGCCACACCGAGAGCCACGTCTTCCTGGTCGACCTGCAGGCCAAGGGCCTGACCGGCAAGGAGGCCGAGGCCGCCCTGGGCCGCGCCCACATCACGGTGAACAAGAACGCCATCCCGAACGACCCGCAGAAGCCCTTCGTCACTTCCGGCATCCGCATCGGCACTCCGGCGATGACCACGCGCGGCTTCAAGGAGCCGGAGGCGGAGGAACTGGCCCACATGATCGCCGACGTCCTCGACGCTCCCAACGACGAGGCGGTGATCGCCCGCGTCCAGGCCGAGGTGGCCAAGCTGACGGCAAAGTTCCCCGTCTATGGAGCAGTGACAAAGTGACAAAGTGACGAGTGACAAAGGCGTGGAGCCCTCACTCGTCACTCTGTCACTCGTCACTCTGTCACTGAAATGAAATGCCCCTTCTGCGGCGCCGCCGACACCCAGGTCATCGAGACGCGCCTGTCCGAGGATGGCGCCACCATCCGCCGGCGTCGGCGCTGCCCGTCCTGCGAGAAGCGCTTCACCACCTTCGAGACGGCCGACATCCGCCTGCCCCAGGTGGTCAAGGCCAACGGCATCCGCGAGGACTTCAAGGTCGACAAGCTGCGCGAGGGCTTCAGCCGCGCACTGCACAAGCGGCCGGTGTCGGCCGAGTTGATGGAGGAGGCCATCGATGGCATCCGCCAGCGCCTGCTCAGCCTGGGCGAGCGCGAGATCCCCTCGCGCGCACTGGGCGAGATGGTGATGCACGCCCTGCGCAAGCTGGACAAGGTGGCCTATATCCGCTTCGCCTCGGTCTACCGCAGCTTCCAGGACGTCGACGATTTCCGCGACGTCATCGACGACCTCGATAAATGAGCTTTTCCGCCGCCGATCACGGCCACATGGCGCGCGCCATCCGCCTGGCCGAACAGGGCCTCAACACGGCGACCCCCAACCCGCGGGTCGGCTGCGTCATCGTCAGGGACGGCGAGGTGGTCGGCGAGGGCTGGCACGCACGGGCCGGCGAGCCTCATGCCGAGGTGCATGCCCTGCTCAGGGCCGGCGCGCGGGCGCGCGGCGCCACCGTCTATGTCTCCCTGGAGCCGTGCAGCCACCACGGCCGCACGCCGCCCTGCGCCAACGCACTGATCGACGCCGGCGTCGCCCGCGTGGTGGCGGCCATGACCGACCCCAACCCCCGGGTGGCCGGGCAGGGCATCCAACTCCTCACCCTGGCCGGCATACGGGCCGAGGTGGGGCTGATGGAGGCGGAGGCGCGCGAACTCAACGTCGGCTTCGTCGCCCGCATGACCCGCGGCCGGCCCTGGCTGCGGCTCAAGACGGCATCCTCGCTGGATGGCAAGACCGCCCTGGAGAACGGCGAGTCGAAATGGCTTACCGGCCCGTCGGCGCGCGCGGACGTGCAGCACTGGCGCGCGCGCGCCTGCGCCATCCTGACCGGCTCCGGTACCGTCCTGGCCGACGACCCGGAGCTGAACGTGCGCCTGGAGGGGACGGCCCGGCAGCCTCTGCGGGTGATCGTCGACAGCACGTTGCGTACGCCGCCGACGGCGCGCATCCTGGCCGGTGGTGGGGTCCTCGTCGCCTGCGCGGCTGACGACCCCGCCCGCCAGGCCGCCCTGGCGGCAGCCGGCGCCGAGGTGATCCATCTGCCCGGCCCGGCCGGCCGGGTGGGTCTGACTATGCTGCTCATGGAACTGGCCCGGCGCGGCATCAACGAGGTCCACGTGGAGGCTGGCGCCACCCTGAATGGCACCCTGCTGGCGGCAGGTCTGGTCGACGAATGGGTCGCCTATATGGCGCCCATGGTCATAGGCCACCATGCACGCGGCCTCTTCGACCTGCCTGCCCTGACCGACATGGCGGAGCGGCGTGGCTTCGCCTTGCGCGATGTCGCCCGCGTGGGCGGTGACCTGCGTTTGGTGCTGCGCCCCGCCAGCGCGTAAAATACCGACCCTTTTGCATCTTTAACCGGGCACCCACATGTTCACCGGCATCATTCAGGCCGTCGGCAACATCCATTCGCTCACCGAGAAGGGCGGCGGCGACGCCCGCGTCACCATCGCGGGCGGCGGCCTCAGCCTCAACGACGTCGCCCTGGGCGACTCGATTGCCTGCAATGGCGTCTGCCTGACCGTGGTGGAGCGCAGTGCCGAGCACTTCGCGGTCGACGTCTCCCAGGAGACCTTCAACTGCACCATCGGCTTCACCCCCGGCGAGGCGGTCAACCTGGAGAAGGCGCTGCGGGTGTCCGACCACCTGGGCGGCCATATCGTCTCCGGCCACGTCGACGGGGTCGGAGAGGTGGTCCATTTCGCGCCGGTGGCGCATGGGGCCGAGGACGCCAGCTGGCGCCTCGACATCCTGGCGCCGGGCACCCTGGGCCGCTACATGGCGGTGAAGGGCTCGGTGGCGGTGAACGGCGTCTCCCTCACCGTCAACCGGGTGCGCGGCAACGAGTTCTCCATCAACCTGATCCCGCACACCCTGGAGAACACTATGCTGCGCCACCTGCGGGCGGGCGCCAAGGTCAACCTGGAGGCCGACATGCTGGCCCGTTACGCCGAGCGCCTGCTGGCCTACACGCAAGAAACCGACAAGGACTGACCGGCATGAAAGGCTTTGGCCGGTCTCCCCTCACCCCTGCCCTCTCCCGTCTGCGGGAGAGGGGGACGCTGAGCGCCTTTGGCGCGCTGGAGTAAACGCATGACCCTGGCAACTACCGAAGAAATCGTCGCCGAGCTGAAGGCCGGCCGCATGGTCATCCTGGTCGACGAGGAAGACCGCGAGAACGAGGGCGACCTGGTGATGGCCGCCGAGCATGTCACCCCTGAGGCGATCAACTTCATGGCCAAGCACGGCCGCGGCCTGGTCTGCCTGACCCTGACCGGCGACCGCTGCCGGCAGCTGGGCCTGAAGCAGATGGTGAGCGACAACCAGACCCCGCACGGCACCGCCTTCACGGTCTCCATCGAGGCGGCCGAGGGGGTTACCACCGGCATCTCCGCCGCCGACCGCGCCGTCACCATCCAGGCCGCCGTGGCCAAGCACGCCAAGCCGACCGACATTATCCAGCCCGGCCACATCTTCCCCCTGCGCGCTCAGGACGGCGGCGTCCTGGTGCGCGCCGGCCACACTGAGGCGGGCTGCGACCTCGCCGCCATGGCCGGCCTGGAGCCGGCGGCGGTGATCTGCGAGATCCTCAAGGAAGACGGCACCATGGCCCGTCTGCCGGACCTGCTCGAATACAGCAAGGAACACGGCCTCAAGATCGGCACCATCGCCGACCTGATCCACTACCGGGCCGCCAACGAGAGCCTGGTGGAGCGCGCCGGCGAGCGGGAGATCGCCACTCCCTATGGCGATTTCCGCCTGGTGGTCTACCGCGACAAGATCGGCGGCGCTACCCACCTGGCCCTGACCCGCGGCGAAATCGGCCCCGACAGCGAGACGCTGGTGCGTGTGCACGAGCCGGTGTCGCTGATCGACGTGCTCGACGCCGGCGCCGCCGGCCACACCTACTCGGTGCCCAACGCGCTCAGGATTGTCGCCGCGGCAGGCAAGGGCGCCATTGTCCTGCTGCACCGCCCGGAGTCGGCCGATGACCTGGCCGAGCGCGCCCTGCCGGCCGAGGATGCACCGCCGGCACGCAAGTTCGACCTGCGCAACTACGGTACCGGCGCCCAGATCCTGCGCGACCTCGGCGTCGGCAAGATGCGGCTGCTGGCGACGCCGCGCAAGATGCCGGCCATGGATGGCTTCGGCCTGGAAGTGACCGGCTACTACGAGGAGGTGTGACATGGCACAGCGTAGCGACAACATCGCCGAGATCGAGGCCGCCCTGGACGGCCAGGGCCTCAGGATCGGCATCGCCACCACGCGCTGGAACAAGGACATCTGCGATGGCCTGCTGTCGGCTGCCACGGCCACCCTGCTCAAGGTCGGTGTCGGCGAGCAGGACATCATCCTGGTCACCGTGCCCGGTGCCCTGGAGCTGCCCCTGGCTCTGCAGGCGATGGCCCGTTCCGGCAAGTACGATGCCCTTATCGCCATCGGTGCGGTGATCCGCGGCGACACCTACCACTTCGAGATCGTCGCCAACGAGATGGCCGCCGGCATCACCCGGGTCCAACTCGACACCGGGGTGCCGATCGGTAACGCCGTGCTCACCACGGAGAACGAGCACCAGGCCGTCGCCCGCATGACCGAGAAAGGCCGTGACGTGGCCCACTGCGCCGTCGAGATGGCGAGACTGCTGAAGACCCTATGAGCAAGAAACGCGGCAACCGCAAACTGTCCCGCGAGCTGGCCCTGCGCGCCCTGTACCAGTGGCGCCTGACCGGCGACGACCTCGCCCGCCTGCTGGTCCAGGTCGAGGAGGCGGAGGAATACCCCGACGCCAACGCCGGGTTCCTGAAGAAGCTGTTGGAAGGCGTGCTGGCTGAGGCTGCGGCCCTCGACCTGGCCCTGGCCCGGCACATCGACCGCCCGCTCGAACAGCTCTCCCCCATCGAGCACGGCATCCTGTTGATCGGCGCCTACGAGCTGACTCACAGCCTGGACGTCCCCTACAAGGTGGCCATCAACGAGGCGGTCAATCTCGCCAAGGCCTACGGCGGCACCGACGGCCACAAGTACGTCAACGGCGTGCTCGACAAGCTGGCCCGCGAGGTGCGCCAAGTCGAGATCGGGGCGGCGGGCCGCTCCTGACGGACGGCGATGGTCTCCGAGTTCGACCTCATCGCCCGCTACTTCGACCGCCCGGCCCGGAGCGCCGTGCTCGGCGTCGGCGACGACGCCGCCCTGATACGGCCCGCCGCCGGCATGGAACTGGCCGTCTCCGCCGACATGCTGGTGGCCGGCCGCCACTTCCTGGCCGACGCCGATCCCGCGCAACTGGGCCACAAGGCCCTGGCCGTCAACCTGTCCGACCTCGCCGCAATGGGCGCGACGCCGCGCTGGGCACTGCTCTCACTGGCCCTGCCGGCGGCGGACGAGGCCTGGTTGGCAGGGTTCTCACAAGGCTTCCACGCACTGGCCGAACGCTTCGACGTCGACCTAGTCGGCGGCGACACCACCCGTGGCCCCCTCAACCTTAGCGTTACCATCCTGGGCGAGGTGCCGGCCGGCCGCGCGTTGCGCCGCGATGGCGCCCGCGTCGGCGACGACGTCTGGGTGTCGGGTGAACTGGGCGGCGCCGCCCTCGGCCTGCGTCACCTGCTCGGCGAGGTCGCCTTGAACGAGGCCGAGGCGGCGGCCTGCCTGGCCCGCCTGCACGTCCCCGAGCCGCGCGTCGCCCTCGGCTTCGCCCTGGGCGGGGTGGCCAGCAGCGCCATCGACGTCTCCGATGGCCTCGTTGCCGACCTCGGCCATATCCTGGAACGCTCGCGCGTGGGGGCCGAGATTGAGCTGGCCGCCGTGCCGGCCGACGCCGCGCTGGCGGCGAGGCTTGATGCCGCTGCCCTGAACTGCCTGCTCGCCGGTGGCGACGACTACGAACTCTGCTTCACCGCGGCGCCGGACCGTCGCGGCGCCATCCAGGCGGCCGGCGCCACGACGGGTGTCCCGGTCAGCCGCATCGGCCGTATCGTCGCCGTGCCCGGCCTCAGCATCCGGCGTCCCGACGGCAGCCTGCTCGACATGGAGGTGGCCGGCTATGACCACTTCGCCGGCTAGGCGGCCCGACTGGCGCTTCCTGCGCGCCCACCCGGCCCACTTCCTCGCCTTCGGTTTTGGTACCGGCCTGTCGCCCAGGGCGCCCGGCACCGTGGGCACCCTGGCGGCCTACCCGCTCTACTTCGCCATGCAGGGTCTGGCCGCGCCCGTCTATTGGGGGCTGGCGGCCATCTTCCTGGTCACCGGGGTGTGGGTCTGCGGCCGCGCCGGCCGGGCACTCGGCGTGCACGACCACGGCGGCATCGTCTGGGACGAGATCGCCGCCTTCCTGCTGGTGCTGCCCTTCGCCCCCGCCGTTTGGTGGGGCCATGTCCTGGCCTTCGGGCTGTTTCGCCTGTTCGACATCTGGAAACCCTTTCCCATCGGCTGGCTGGACGCGCGCGTGCCCGGTGGCCTCGGCGTCATGCTCGACGATGTCCTGGCGGCAGGGTATGCCGTGTTGTGTCTCATGGGGGTGACGGCATGGCTGAACTGAGCCAGGAAGACCTCGAACGATTGGCCGCCGAACTGGGCGCCGAGTTGCAGCGGCACGGCATGCTGCTGGCGGCGGCGGAGTCGTGTACCGGCGGCTGGGCGGCCCAGGCCATGACCGCGCTGGCCGGCAGTTCGGCCTGGTTCGAGCGTGGTTTCGTCACCTACAGCAACGAGGCCAAGATGGACATGCTGGGCGTCACCGCCGCGACCCTGGCGCGCCACGGCGCGGTGAGCGAGGCGACCGTTGCGGAGATGGCCGCCGGGGCGCTGCGCCACAGTCGTGCCCAGGCCGCCTTCGCCATCAGCGGCATCGCCGGGCCCTCGGGAGGCTCGGATATTAAGCCCGTGGGTACGGTATGTTTCGCCTGGGCGACGACCGGCGGCCCGCTCCGCACGGCGACGCGACGATTCGATGGTGACCGTGGCCAGGTGCGCATGCAGGCGGTCGCCTATGCCTTTAGTGAGATGCGGGCGGCCCTGGTGGCTATGCCATAATCGGCCGCACTGGATTTTGGAGAAGACAGCAATGGACGACAACAAGAGCAAGGCCCTGGCGGCCGCCCTTTCGCAGATCGAGAAGCAGTTCGGCAAGGGCTCCATCATGAAGATGGGCGATGGCAGCATCGCCGAGGACCTGCAGGTGGTGTCGACCGGCTCCCTGGGCCTGGACGTGGCCCTCGGCGTGGGCGGCCTGCCGCGCGGCCGCGTGGTGGAGATCTACGGTCCGGAATCCTCGGGCAAGACTACCCTGACCCTGCAGGTGATCGCCGAGATGCAGAAGCTGGGCGGCACCGCCGCCTTCATCGACGCCGAGCACGCGCTGGACCCGGTCTATGCCCAGAAACTGGGCGTCAACATCGGCGATCTCCTGATCTCCCAGCCTGACACCGGCGAGCAGGCCCTGGAGATCGCCGACATGCTGGTGCGCTCCAGCGCGGTGGACGTGATCGTCATCGACTCGGTGGCGGCGCTCACCCCGAAGGCGGAAATCGAGGGCGAGATGGGCGACTCCCACGTCGGGCTTCAGGCTAGATTGATGAGCCAGGCACTGCGCAAGCTGACCGCCAACATCAAGCGCACCAACACCCTGGTCATCTTCATCAACCAGATCCGCATGAAGATCGGTGTCATGTTCGGCAATCCGGAGACCACCACCGGCGGCAACGCCCTCAAGTTCTACGCCTCGGTGCGCCTGGACATCCGCCGTATCGGCGCGATCAAGAAGGCCGACGAGGTGGTCGGCTCGGAGACTCGCGTCAAGGTGGTCAAGAACAAGGTGGCGCCGCCGTTCAAGGAGGCCCTGTTCGACATCCTGTACGGCGAGGGCATCTCGCGCGAGGGCGAGATCATCGAACTGGGCGTCGCCCACAAGCTGATCGACAAGTCGGGCGCCTGGTATGCCTACCAGGGCGAGAAGATCGGTCAGGGCAAGGACAACGTGCGCGAATACCTGAAGGCGCACCCCGACATGGCGGCCGAGATCGAGGCCCAGATACGCGAGCGTCTCGGCGTCAAGCCGGCCGGCCAGTCCACTGCCGCATGACCCTGCGCGAGCGCGCGCTGGGCCTGCTGGCACGGCGCGAGCACAGCCGGGCCGAACTGGCTCGCAAGCTGGCCCCGCACGGCGGGGCGGACGCCATCGCCACCCTGCTCGACGACCTGGAGCGGGAAAACCTCTTGTCCAACCAACGCTATGCCGAGAGCCTGGCCGTGAGCCGCGCCGGCCGCCATGGCAGCCAGCGCCTCAAGGCTGACCTGCGTGCCAAGGGTGTGGCCGATGAGGTGGCCGCCGAGGTGGTGCGCGAGGCGCGCGCCGGTGACCTCGATGCGGCGCGTGCGGTGTGGGCGAAGAAATTCGGCCGGCCGGCCGGCGATGCCGCCGAGCGGGCCAGGCAGATGCGTTTCCTGGCCGGACGCGGTTTCCCTCTCGACGTGGTGCGCCGGGTGGTGGGCGGCGACGACTAGCTGCTGTTTTCAGCATCGCGCCTGCAACTGCGACGTCGGGTGGGTTGCCGGCACCCCGCCAGGCAAATGCCCGCGATGCCTCGCAGCTGGCGCCTAGCGGGCCAGCCCAGGCACCTCAGCTGTTACACCCAACTCCAGGGACGCCACCTCCCGGAAATGCACTGGCCGGGCAGTCGCGACAGGCGGTGAGGGCAATGCCGGGTTGGCGCAAGCCCTTGAACGCGCTAGAATTCCCGCCCTTTTACCCAGACAGTTCGACTCGGCGATCAGAAAAAATGGACGATCGACAAAGCCGCTTGTGCGGCACGCTCTACAGCCCTGATTTTGAACAGGATAGCTGCGGCTTCGGCCTCATCGCGCAACTGGACGACCAACCCAGCCACAAGCTGGTGCAGACCGCGATCTCCTCCCTGGCCTGCATGACCCACCGCGGCGCGGTGGCCGCCGACGGCAAGTCCGGCGACGGCTGCGGCCTCCTGTTCAAGAAGCCGGACGCCTTCCTGCGCGCCGTCGCCGCCGAGGCCGGCTTCCAGTTGAACGAGCGCTACGCCGCCGGCCTGGTCTTCCTCAGCCAGGACGCCGCCCTCGCCCAACGTGCCCGCGACCTACTGGTCGCCGAGCTGACCGGCCAGGGTCTCGCACCCGCCGGCTTCCGGAAGGTGCCCACCGACGAGAGCGCCCTGGGTGAATACGCCAAGAAGAGCCTGCCGGTGATCGAGCAGCTGTTCGTCAACTGTCCGGCCGGGATCGACGCCGAGATCTTCGAGCGCAAGCTCTACATCGCCCGCCGCAAGGTGGAGAAGGCGGTGGCCGGCGACGACGAGACCTTCTATATGCCGACCCTGTCCGGCCGCGTCATCTCCTACAAGGGCCTGGTGATGCCGGACTATCTGCCGGTGTTCTACCCGGACCTCAGCGACGAACGCTTCGCGGCTTCTTTGGCGGTGTTCCACCAGCGCTTCTCCACCAACACCTGGCCGGAGTGGCGCCTGGCGCAGCCCTTCCGCTACCTCGCCCACAACGGCGAGATCAACACCGTGCAGGGCAACCGCAACTGGTCGCGCGCCCGCGAGCAGAAATTCCAGAGCCCGCTGATCCCCAACATGGACGACGTCCGCCCCATGGTCGGCAGCAACGGCTCCGACTCCATGAGCTTCGACAACATGCTGGAGGGCCTGGTCATGGGCGGTGTGGGGCTATTCCGCGCCATGCGCATGATGGTGCCGCCGGCCTGGCAGAACGTCACCAACATGGACCCGGACCTCAGGGCCTTCTACGAATACAACTCCATGCACATGGAGCCCTGGGACGGCCCCGCCGGCATCGTCATGACCGACGGCCGCTACGGCGTCTGCATGCTCGACCGCAACGGCCTCAGACCCGCCCGCTACGTCATCACCAAGGACCGCTTCGTCACCATCGCCTCGGAAGTGGGCGTGTGGGACTACGGCGGCCCGGAGAACATCGTCGCCAAGGGCCGCGTACGGCCGGGCCAGATGGTCGCCGCCGACCTCGAGACCGGCCGCTTCATGCTGCCCGAGGACATCGACGCCGAGCTGAAGGCCGGCCACCCCTATCGCGCCTGGCTGAAAGCCCATGCCCGCCGCGCCGAGCTGGGCGCCGACCAGGACAAGGACGTCCCGGTGCTGGACGCCGCCTCCCTGGTCACCCACCAGAAGCTCCACAACGTCAGCTTCGAGGAGATTGACCAGGTCCTGCGCGTGCTGGCCGAGGACGGCCAGGAGGCGGTCGGCTCCATGGGCGACGACACCCCGATGGCGGTGCTGTCGCAGAAGGTGCGCTCGCCCTTCGACTACCTGCGCCAGCAGTTCGCCCAGGTCACCAACCCGCCCATCGACCCGATCCGCGAGGCCATCGTCATGAGCCTCAACACGGTGTTCGGGCGCGAGATGAACCTGTTCGAGGAGACCCCCGAGCACGCCCACCGCCTGGAGGTGAACTCGCCGGTGCTGTCGCACGACCTGTTCACTCTGGTCACCAGCCAGAACGACCCGACCTACGCTGCCGTCAGCTTCGACCTCGGCTATGACGGCATGGGCCTGGCGGCCGCCCTCGACCGTCTGTGCGCCGATGCCGTCGCCGCCGTCAGGGCCGGCAAGGTCATCGTGGTGTTGTCCGACCGTCACATCGCCAAGGACCGCCTGACCATCCCGGCCCTGCTGGCCACCGGCGCCGTGCACCACGCACTCACCGACGCCGGCCTGCGCTGCGGCGCCAACATCGTCGTGGAGACCGGCTCGGCGCGCGACCCGCACCAGATCGCCTGCCTGATCGGTTACGGCGCCACCGCGGTGTACCCGTATCTCGCCTACCAGACCATCGCCGGGCTGGTGCATTCGCGCGAGGTCAAGCTGCCGCTCGTCAAGGCCCTGTACAACTACCGCAAGGGCATCGACAAGGGCCTCCTGAAGGTGATGTCCAAGATGGGCATCTCCGCCATCGCCAGCTACCGCGGCGCCCAGCTCTTCGAGGTGGTGGGCGTGCACGAGACGGTGGTGGACAAGTGCCTGCGCGGCACCGTGTCGCGCATCTCGGGTGCCAACTTCGACGACTTCGAGGCCGACCAGAAGCGGCTCAACCGGATCGCCTTCAACCCGTTGAAGCCGGTCACCGCTGGCGGCCTGCTCAAGTTCATGCACGGCGAGGAATACCACGCCTACAACCCCGACGTGGTGCAGACTCTGCAGGCGGCGGTGCAGAAAGGCAGCTACGAGACCTACAAGCAGTACGCCGAGCTGGTCAACAGCCGCCCGGTGGCCATGCTGCGCGACCTCATGAAGCTGAAGGAGAACCCCATCGGCATCGACGAGGTGGAGCCGGTCGAGGCGATACTGAAGCGCTTTGACTCCGCCGGCATGTCGCTCGGCGCCCTCTCCCCCGAGGCGCACGAGGCCCTGGCCGAGGGCATGAACCGCATCGGCGGCCGCTCCAACTCCGGCGAGGGTGGCGAGGATGCCAGGCGCTACGGCACCGTCAAGATGTCGAAGATCAAGCAGATCGCCTCCGGCCGCTTCGGCGTCACCCCGCACTACCTGGTCAATGCCGAGGTGCTGCAGATCAAGGTCGCGCAGGGCGCCAAGCCCGGCGAGGGCGGCCAGCTGCCCGGCGGCAAGGTCACCGAGCTGATCGCCAGGCTGCGCCACACCAAGCCCGGCATCACCCTGATCTCGCCGCCGCCGCACCACGACATCTACTCCATCGAGGACCTGGCCCAGCTGATCTTCGACTTGAAGCAGATCAACCCGTCCGCCCTGGTGTCGGTGAAGCTGGTGGCCGAGCCCGGTGTCGGGACGATTGCTGCGGGCGTGGCCAAGGCCTACGCTGACCTGATCACCATCTCTGGCTACGACGGCGGCACCGGCGCCAGCCCGCTGACCTCGGTGAAATACGCCGGCACGCCGTTCGAGCTGGGCGTTTCCGAGGCCCAGCAGGTCCTGCGCGCCAACGGCCTGCGCGGTCGCGTGCGCCTGCAGGCCGACGGCGGCCTGAAGACCGGCCTCGACGTCATCAAGGCCGCCATCCTGGGCGCCGAGTCGTTCGGCTTCGGCACCGGCCCGATGGTCGCCCTGGGCTGCAAGTACCTGCGCATCTGCCACCTCAACAACTGCGCCACCGGCGTCGCCACCCAGGACGCCAAGCTGCGCAAGGAACACTTCATCGGCCTGCCCGAGATGATCGTGAACTACTTCACCTTCATCGCCATGGAGACCCGCGAGTGGATGGCCCGCCTGGGCATCCGGAAGTTCGAGGACCTGATCGGCCGCACCGACCTGCTGGAACTGCTGGAGGGCGAGAGCGAGCGGCAGAAGCGCCTGCGCCTCGACCTTCTGCTGTCCCAGGGAGGCATCGACCCCGCCCAGCCGCGCTTCTGCGTTGAGGCCTCCAACCCGTCCTTCGACAAGGGCGAGCTGGCCGAGCAGATGGTCAAGGACGCCATCGCGGGCATCAAGGCGAAGACCCCGCAGCGCCTGGAGTACGCGGTGCGCAACGTCAACCGCTCCATCGGCGCCCGCCTGTCCGGCGAGATCGCCAAGGCGCACGGCGCCGACGGCCTGCCGGACGACTGCCTGCACGTCAGGATGACCGGCTCCGCCGGCCAGAGCTTCGGGGTCTGGAACCACAAGGGCCTGACCCTGGAGATCGAGGGCGACGCCAACGACTACGTCGGCAAGGGCATGGCCGGCGGCCGCCTGGTCATCTATCCGCCCAAAGGCCATGCCTACGAGGCGCACAAGTCGGCGATCATCGGCAACACCTGCCTGTACGGCGCCACCGGCGGCGAACTGTACGCCGCCGGCATGGCCGGCGAGCGCTTCGGGGTGCGCAACTCCGGGGCACTCGCGGTGGTGGAAGGCGTCGGAGAGCACGGCTGCGAGTACATGACCGGCGGCTACATCATCGTCCTCGGCGACACCGGCCTCAACTTCGGCGCCGGCATGACCGGCGGCTTCGCCTTGGTCTACGACGAGTCCGGCCACTTCGCCGAGCGCTACAACAACGAGCTGGTGGACATCAACCGCATCAATGACGAGAAGACCGGCGAGCACCGCGCCTTCCTGCGCGAGAAGCTGGAGCGGCACGCGCTCTACACCGGCTCCGCCCGCGCCCGCTGGATGCAGGAAAACTTCCACGACGTGGTGCACAAGTTCTGGCTGGTCAAACCCAAGGCCCAGAGCCTGGACAGCCTGCTGAAGGATTAATGCGATGTCCGACGTTTTCCAATTCGTAAAGATCGCCCGCCGCGATGGCGCCAAGACCCCGGCCAAGGTCCGCAAGACCGAGTTCAGGGAGATCTACGCCCAGATGGACGGCGACCAAGCCCATGAACAGGCCGGCCGTTGCCTGGCCTGCGGCAACCCCTACTGCGAGTGGAAGTGCCCGGTGCACAACTACATCCCCAACTGGCTCAAGCTGGTGGACGAGGGGCGCCTGTTCGAGGCCGCCGAGCTGTCGCACCAGACCAACTCGCTGCCCGAGGTGTGCGGCCGGGTCTGCCCGCAGGACCGCCTGTGCGAGGGCGCCTGCACCCTGAACCAGTGCGACTTCGGCGCCGTCACCATCGGTGCGGTGGAGCGCTACATCTCCGAGACCGCATTCGCCCAGGGCTGGCGGCCCGACATGAGCAAGGTGGTGGCGACCGGCCGCAAGGTGGCGGTGATCGGCGCCGGCCCGGCCGGCCTGGCCTGCGCCGATGTACTGGTGCGCAACGGCGTCAAGCCGGTGGTGTACGACCGCTACGAGGAGATCGGCGGCCTGCTCACCTTCGGCATCCCCGAGTTCAAGATGGAAAAGAGCGTCATGACCCGCCGGCGCGAGATCTTCGCGGGCATGGGTGTGGAGTTCCGCCTCAACTGCGAGGTGGGCAAGGACGTCGCCTTCGCCGACCTGGTGGCCGAGTACGACGCCGTCTTCCTTGGCATGGGCACCTACACCTACATGAAGGCCGACATCCCGGGCGAGGACCTGCCGGGCGTCATGCCAGCGCTGCCGTTCCTGATCTCCAATGTCAGGCACTGCCTGGGCATGGCCCAGGACGAGTTCGTCGACATGAAGGGTCTCAAGGTGGTGGTGCTGGGCGGCGGCGACACCGCCATGGACTGCAACCGCACCTCCATCCGCCAGGGCGCCGCCTTGGTGACCTGTGCCTACCGCCGCGACGAGGCCAACATGCCCGGCTCCAAGCGCGAGGTGGCCAACGCCAAGGAAGAGGGCGTGCAATTCCTGTGGAACCGCCAGCCGGTGGCGATCGTCGGCGACGGCAAGGTGGAGGGCATCAAGCTGGTCACCACCACCCTGGGCGAGCCCGACGCGCGCGGCCGCCGCTCCCCCGTGGTGGTCGAGGGCTCCGAGGAGATCGTGCCCTGCGACCGCGTCCTGGTCGCCTTCGGCTTCCGGCCCAACCCGCAGCCCTGGTTCGCCGAGTTCGGCATCACCACCGACCAGGGTGGCCGCGTCGTCGCCAAGGGCCACAAGCACGCCTACCAGACCGGCAACGCCAAGGTGTTTGCCGGCGGCGACATGGTGCGCGGCTCCGACCTGGTGGTCACCGCGGTCTGGGAAGGCCGCGAGGCGGCCAAGGGCATTTTGGAGCACCTGGACCTGGCCTGATTCAGGCATCCCCGCCCCCGGCCCAACCCCTTCGAGGGCAGGCGGCGGCGGGGACCCAGCCCGACTGAACGGGATTCCCGCCTGCGCGGGAACGACATCAGATCGCCTGCAACGCCACTGCAAGCCCGGCCAGGCTGGCCGCGCCAGCCAGGCCGTGCAGCCACACCCTGAGCCGGTAACGCCCGGCCAGCATTTCCGGCGCGAAGGCGGCCACCAGGAACGGCCGGCCATGGCGCGGCCGGCTCAGGGTGTGGCTGACCGCCCGGCTGCGCGCCGCTTCCCGGCGCGACTCCATCTCCTTTTCCGCCGCCGCGCGCGCCAACTGCCATTCCTGCTCGTCGAGAGCGCCGTTCCGGTCCAGGTCGAAGCGGCGCTTGAGATCGTCCGGATAGTCCTTCCAGTCGTTCAGGATGTCGGCCAGCTCCCGGCGCTCGTCGAAGCGGGCATGGCCGCCGCCGTCGCTGATGAACTCACCCAGGGCGTAGAGCCGGTCGCCGGCCAGGAGCAGTTCCTCCTCGACCTTGTGTTCGCCCTGGACATAGGTCTCCTTGCGGCTGGCCGACACCTCGGCGCCGGTCGGGTCGATCTCGCACACCCCGCTGCCGTCGTCGAGCAGGAAGGGTGACACGCTCTCGTCCATGTCGGTCTGGCGCCACTTGTCGTTATCCTTCACGTAGGCGCGGTAGCGGTACCACAGACAGGGCAGCCGGTGGGTGGGGCTCAGCACCGGCAGGTCGTCGTAGGCGCGGCCGACCCCCACCAGCTCGACGTAGCCCTGAGCGGCCGAGGCGATGCGCGAGGTCGGGGTGTCGATGATGGCGCGCTGGCGGCGCAGGTTGATCTGCCAGGCGAGCACGGCAAGGGCGAAGGTGGCGGCGGCGACGCCCGCCCAGGCGCCTGCCGATTCCAGCTTGAGGCCCAGGAACACCAGCATCAGGTAGCCGCCCCCGGACAGCCAGTCCAGCCAGTAGCGCTTCATGGGGTGAACGGCGTGACAAAGAAAGCGTGACAGGAACGGCGTGACGAAAACCCGGCCCGCCCTGACCGTCACGCATTTCCACCGAACAGCGCCTTGATATCCACATCGGCCATCTCGGCCTCGGCGAATTTCAGCAGCTGGGCGCGCCGGAAGCGGAACAGGCCGGCGACGATGGCGTCGGGAAACTGCTCGATGCGCACGTTGTTGATGTTGACGCTGTCGTTGTACAGCTCGCGGCGGTCGGCGATGGCGTCCTCCAGGGCGGTGATGCGCTTGAGCAACTGCATGAACTGTTCGTTCGCCTTCAGTTCCGGGTAGGCCTCCACCACCGCGAACAGCTGGCCCAGGCCGGCGCGCAAGGCGCCTTCGGCGAGGCCGAGGCCGGCCACGTCGTGGCTCGCGCGCGCCTCCTGGACCCGGCTGCGGGCCTCGGTCACCCGTTCCAGGGTGGCCTGCTCGAATTCCTTGTACTGCCGGCAGGTCTCCACCAGCTTGGGCAACTCGTCGTGGCGCTGCTTGAGCAGGACGTCGATGTTGGACCAGGCCATGCTCACGTTGTGCTTGATCTGCACCAGGCTGTTGTAGATCGAGATGCCATAGATCAGGGTCAGCAGCAGGACGCCGAGTACGACGACGATGAAGGCCAGCATGAGGTGTCTCCCGGTGATCGGTGCGGCCATGATAGGCCAACTTATTGAAGATATTTATGTCCGTTGTGGGGCATGGCCGGCAACCCTATACTGGTCGCAAAACCCCGCATTCACAGCCCGTTCAGGAAAAAACAACATGCCCAACCTCAAGCCCGAGAACATCCGAACCCTCGCATTGGCCGGCCATGGCGGGGCCGGCAAGACCAGCCTGATCGAGGCCATGCTGGCCCGCGCCGGCGCCATATCCGCGCCGGGCAGCGTGGCCAGGGGCAGCACCGTGTGCGACTACGACCCGCTGGAGAAGGAACACCTGCACTCGGTCAAGCTGGCGGTCGCCCACCTGGAACACCAGGGCGTCCGCGTCCACCTGCTCGACACCCCCGGCTATCCCGACTTCATGGGCCAGGCGATGTGCGCGCTCGACGCCGTCGAGACCGTGGCGGTGGTGATCGATGCCCAGAAGGGCATCGAACTGACCGCCAGCCGCATGATGCACTGGGCCCAGACCCGCAAGCTGGACCGCATGATCGTGGTGAACAAGATCGATGCCCCCGGCGTCGATCTGCCCGGCCTCTTGGTCGACATCCAGGCCGCCTTCGGACGCGAGTGTCTGCCCATCAACCTGCCCGCCGGCAGCGGCAGTCGGGTCACCGACTGCTTCTTCAACCCCGGCGGCGAGGCCGACTTCTCCTCCGTCGCCGAGGCCCACCGTGCCCTGGTCGACCAGGTGGTCGAGGTGGACGAGGGCCTGATGAACGTCTACCTGGAGCAGGGCGAGGTCCAGCCCGACCAGCTGCATGCCCCCTTCGAGCAGGCCCTGCGCGAGGGCCACCTGGTGCCGGTGTGCTTCGTCTCCGCCCAGACCGGCGCCGGCGTCGCCGAACTGCTCGACATCGCGGCCAGGCTGCTGCCCAACCCGACCGAGGGCAACCCACCCCTGTTCGTCAGGGGCGAGGGCGAGGCGGCGCAGCCGTTCAACTCGGTGCCGGACCCGTCCCGGCACGTCATCGCCCACTGCTTCAAGGTCGAGATGGACCCCTATGTCGGCAAGATCTGCGCCCTGCGCGTGCACCAGGGCACGGTGACGCCGGCGAGCCAGCTCTACATCGGCGAGTCGCGCAAGCCGTTCAAGGTCGGCCACCTGTACATGCTGCAGGGCAAGCAGCTGATCGAGGTCGACGCCTGCGTGCCGGGCGACATCTGCGCTATCACCAAGATCGACGAACTGAGCTTCGATGCGGTCCTGCACGATGCCGCCGAGGACGATCACATCCACATGCGGCCGCTCGACTTCCCGCATGCCGTGTTCGGCCTGGCGGTGCGGCCGAAGAAGCAGGCCGACGCCACCAAGCTGGCCGAGGTGCTGCACAAGCTCACCGCCGAGGACCCCGGCCTTGCCGTCGAGCACGACGCCACCACCCACGAGGCGGTCATCCGCGGCCTGGGCGAGATGCACCTCGCCAACGTGCTGGAGAAGATGCGTGAGCAGTTCCGCCTCGACGTCGACACCCATCCGCCCACCATCCCCTATCGCGAGACCATCCTGGCCCCGGCCGAGGGCCACCACCGGCACAAGAAGCAGTCCGGCGGTGCCGGCCAGTTCGGCGAGGTCTACCTGCGGGTGGAGCCGATGGAACGCGGCAAGGGCTTCGAGTTCGTCGACGCCGTGAAGGGCGGTGTCATCCCCGGCACCTTCATCCCGGCGGTGGAGAAGGGCGTGCGCCAGGCCATGGGCCTGGGCGCGGCGGCCGGCTTCCCGCTGCAGGACATCCGGGTCACCGTCTACGACGGCAAGACCCACCCGGTCGACGGCAAGGAGATCGCCTTCGTCACCGCCGGCAAGAAGGCCTTCCAGGACGCCATGGCCAAGGCCCGGCCGATCGTTCTGGAACCCATCGTCAACATCGAGCTGACCGTGCCGGAGGCCTATTTCGGCGACGTCAGCGGTGACCTCTCCGGCCGGCGCGGCCAGATCACCGGCAGCCAGGCCGGACGCGGCGGCATGATGGTGCTGGACGGCCAGGTGCCGCTGGCCGAGTTGGACAACTTCCAGCAACGCCTCAAGGCACTCACCGGCGGCCAGGGTTCCTACACCCTGGAGCTCAGCCACTACGAGCAGGTGCCGCCGCCCGTGCAGCAACAGCTGGCGACCCAGTTCAAGCCGGTCGAGGACGAGCAGTAGGACCACGGCGCGCGGGTCCGCTCCGCCCGCGCGCCGTACTTGATGGTTATCAAGAGCGGCATCGTTCGGAATCCCCATGCCCTGCATAGGCGTTTCCCTGGGATCGAATTTTGGATGTATAAGCGCCATGCAGGCGGCCTGGGGCCGCCGCAACCATAAAATCAAGGCCCGGTGCGGGCCGCGCGGTTGGAAGAGGAGATGGTGATGAACAGCCTGTGCATGGCGCCTGCGCAGCGGCGCGACACCATGGGTGCCTGGCCTATTTCCAAGGCTGGTATCCGGCCCTGATCGCCCTCCTGGCGGCCAACTCGATGCGGTTCGTGGCCGCCAGGGACACCCTCCTGCTCAACCAGTGTGATCCGGCTGACCATCTGAATGTCTTGATCAGCGGCCAGTTGCGCCTGTTCATCCCCCTAGCGAACGGCACCGAGCGCATCATCACCCTGCAGTCACCGGGCGAAGGCTACGGCGAGGCCAGCCTGCTCACCGGCTCACCCTAGCCCTACAGCGTGGCGGCCTGCCGCGACAACCACATCCTGGCCATTCACGCCAAGGCCTACCTGCACGAACTGAACCACTCCACCGAGAAGAAGGGTTCCTCCCTCAGCTTGCTCGCCTGGCGCCTGCTGTTTACCCTGCGCGACCTGGAGATCTG
>JAQVJE010000006.1:0-8777 GCA_028695325.1 Gallionellaceae bacterium | reverse complement strand
GCGGCAGCCATGATCGTTCCCTCCGATCCGGCGCCGCCCGCTCCGTTGAGTCGACCTTGAGGAGATCACCATGGTTAAGGAGACCAGTCTTGTCCTGGCCGCGTTGGGCCTGCTGTGCGCGGGTCCAGCCGTCCAGGCCGCCGACCCGATCGAGGGCCTGGCGCGTACCTGCAACAACTGCCACGGCGTCGACGGTGTCAGCGCCGGCGGCGCCATGCCCTCGATCGGCGGCCAGTCCGAGGCCTATCTGAAGCACGTCATGATGGAATGGAAGAGCGGTGCCCGTGCCTCCGCCACCATGACCCGCCTGATCAAGGGCTACAGCGACGAGCAGATCGCCGCCCTGGCCAAATACTACGCCGGCAAGACCTGGCGACCGGTGGTGCAGGCCGCCGGCGCCGACGTGCTGGCCCAGGGCAAGGACGCCACCAACCGCTGCGAGACCTGCCACGGCGCCACCGGCGGCGAACCCGACGAGGACGATACCCCGCGCCTCAACGGCCAGCAGGCCCGCTACCTGGAGCTGGAACTGATGAAGTACCGCGACGACGGTTTCACCATGACCCACAAGAAGATGCTGAGAAACGCCCGCCGGATGGATGAAGGCGACATCACCACTGCCGCCAGGTTCTACGGCAGCCAGAGCAAGTGAGGGGATGACCATGAGCCAGATCGACCGTCGCAGCTTCATCAAGGCCATCGCTGCCGCCTCCTCGGCCGCCGTGCTGACTGTCCCGCAAACCGCCCGCGCCGCCGCCAAGGCGCGTGTCGTCGTGGTCGGCGGCGGCTACGGGGGCGCCACCGTCGCCAAGTACATCCGCATGATGGACCCCGGCATCGAGGTCACCCTGATCGAGAAAAACCTGGTCTACACCTCCTGCCCGCTGTCCAACGAGGTGATTTCCGGCCACCGCGACATCAAGACCCTCGAGGCCGGCTACGACGGCCTCAAGAAACACGGCGTCAACGTCGTCCACGACGAGGTCACAGGCATCGACACCAACAGGAAGACCGTCGCCACCAAGGGCGGCAGGAGCCACGCCTATGACGCCCTGGTGCTGTCGCCCGGCATCAGCTTCGATTACGGCGGCGTCGAGGGCTACTCCAGGGAAGTCGCCGAGCGGCTGCCGCACGCCTACAAGGCCGGCCCGCAGACCCTGCTGCTGAAGAAGCAGCTCGAGGCCATGCCGGATGGCGGCAAGTTCATCATCGCGGTGCCGCCCGGCCCGTTCCGCTGCCCGCCCGGCCCCTACGAGCGGGCAGCCCAGGTGGCCAGCTACCTGAAGGACCACGGCAAGAAGAAGGCCAAGGTGCTGATCCTCGACGCCAACGACTCCTTCTCCAAGAAGGGCCTCTTCGAGCAGGCCTGGAAGGCCCTGTACGGCTACGGCCCGGACGGCATGATCGAGTGGGTGCCGGGCGCCTCGGACGGCAAGGTGGTGCGCGTCGACCCCGCCAGGATGACCTGCTACACCGGCTTCGGCGAGCACAAGGGCGACGTCGTCAACCTGATCCCGCCCCACCATGCCGGCAAGGTCGCCAAGGATCTCGGCCTCGCCACCTTTAAGGACAAGTGGTGCGAGGTCGAGGCCGAGAGCATGCAGGCCAAGGGCCGCAAGGACATCTACGTGATCGGCGATGCCTGCGTCGGCGGCGAACTGGCCACCAACAACGCCTTCCCGAAGTCGGCCCACATGGCGATGACCCAGGCCAAGGTGGCGGCCGGGGCGATCGTCGCCCGCGCCAATGGCCTGGCCCTGCCGGTGCCCTACTACGTCAACACCTGCTACAGCGTGGTGGCGCCCGACTACGGCTTCTCGGTGGTGCATGTCTACAAGGTGGAGAACGGCACCTGGGTGTACGTCAAGGAGGCCAGCGGCATCTCGCCAGTGACCATGCCGGACAAGTCGCCGGTGCCGGCCATCTACCGCAAGCTGGAGGCCGAGTATGCCGACGGCTGGTTGAGGAACGTCATGGCCGACGCCTTCGCCTGAGCGCCACCCCCGGCCAGCCGCGCCGCGGCGGCGGCTGGCCGGATCTGTCAGCGCGCCGGCGGCGCGAGCAAGTAGAATCTTCCCTGGACGCCCGCCCGCGCGGGCATGACTTCGGGGTGCGCAGAGCATGACCTTAATCAGGCAGGAAGACCTTATCCAGTCCATCGCGGACGCCTTCCAGTTCATTTCCTACTATCACCCGCTCGACTTCGTGCGCGCGGTGAAGGCGGCCTTCGACCGCGAACAGTCACCGGCGGCGAAGGACGCCCTGGCGCAGATACTGGTCAACTCGCGCCTCGCCGCCGAGGGCCACCGGCCGATCTGCCAGGACACCGGCATGGCGGTGGTGTTCCTCAGGATCGGCATGGACGTGCGCTTCGAGCCCGGCATGAGCCTGCAGGCGATGGTGGACGAGGGCGTGCGGCGTGCCTACCAGGATCCCGACAACCCCCTGCGCGCCTCCGTCCTGGCCGACCCGGTGGGCGCCCGCCGCAACACCCGCGACAACACCCCGGCCGTGCTCCACGTCGAGCTGGTGCAGGGCGACACAGTGGACGTGCGCCTGGCTGCCAAGGGCGGCGGCTCGGAGAACAAGGCCCAGTTCGCCGTCCTCAACCCTTCCGACTCCCTGGTCGACTGGGTGCTCGAACGCCTGCCCGAGATGGGGGCCGGCTGGTGTCCGCCCGGTATACTCGGCATCGGCGTCGGCGGCACCCCGGAGAAGGCCATGCTGATGGCCAAGGAGGCCCTGCTGGAGCCGATCGACATCCAGGACCTGATCGCCCGGGGGCCGGCCAGCCGGGTTGATGAACTGCGCCTGGAACTCTACGACAAGGTCAACGCACTGGGCATCGGCGCCCAGGGCCTGGGGGGGCTCACTACGGTGCTGGACGTCAAGCTGCTCGACTACCCCACCCATGCCGCCTCCCTGCCGGTGGCCATGATCCCCAACTGCGCCGCCACCCGGCACCTGCACTTCAGCCTGGATGGCAGCGGCCCGGCCCGCTTCGCGCCGCCCGCACTGGCGGAGTGGCCCGAGATTGCCTGGAACGGCCCGGCCGGCGCGCGTCGGGTCGACCTCGATCGCCTCACCCGGGAAGACGTCGCCTCCTGGCGGGCCGGCGAGGCCCTGCTGCTGACCGGCAGGCTGCTCACCGGCCGCGACGCCGCGCACCAGCGCATCGCCGGGATGGTCGCCCGCGGCGAACCGCTGCCGGTCGATTTCCATGACCGCTTCATCTACTACGTCGGCCCGGTCGACCCGGTCTCGGGCGAGGCGGTGGGCCCGGCCGGCCCCACTACGGCCACCCGCATGGACAGGTTCACCGACCTGATGCTAGGGCCGGACGTTGGCCTCATCGGCATGGTCGGCAAGGCCGAGCGCGGCCCCGCGGCGGTGGCCTCGATCCAGGCGCACGGCGCGGTCTACTGCATCGCGGTCGGCGGCGCCGCTTACCTGGTCGCCAAGGCGATCAAGGGCGCGCGCGTGCTGGCCTTCCCGGAACTGGGCATGGAGGCGATCTACGAGTTCGACGTGGTGGACATGCCGGTCACCGTGGCGGTGGACAGCCGCGGGGAGTCGGTGCACGAGGCGGGACCGCGCGAGTGGCGGGCCCGCATCGGCAGGATGCCGCTGGCGCGGCATTGACTTCGTCGCTCTCGCGCAGGCGGGAGCCCAGCCGGTTTCAACTGGATGCCCGCCTGCGCGGGCATGACGACTCAGAACGTCGCCTCGTGCTCCTGCGGCATGCCTTCCGACACCCAGCGCATGTAGCCGCCATCCAGGTTGATGACGTTCTTGAAGCCCATCATCTGGAGCACCGCTGCCGCCATGGCGGAACGGCCGCTGGTGGCGCAGTAGACCACCACCTGGCGGTCGCGCGCGGCGGCCAACTCGGGCAGGTGCTTGGGGTAGGCGGGGTCGGCGGCGGCCTCCAGGATGCCGCGCGGCACCAGGTGGGCGCCCTGGATGTGGCCGTTCTCGAACTCGCCGTGCTCGCGCACGTCGATCAGCAGCATGTCCTCCTTGCTGGCCATCTTCTCCAGCAGCTCGCGCGGCTGGATCTCGCGGATGCAGGACTTGGCGGCGCGCACGAAATCCATCAGGCCCATGGGCTGTGCGGGTTTGAATTGGTCGTACATGAATGTCGCTCCATTAAAACGTGGCGGGAAAATAACACATGCGTGGTCGCGAATGGGCTTTGGCCATGCCGCCGGTGGTGGCAAAATGCCGCTTCCGACTAACGAGGAAGTGCGGCATGGAACTGGCCTGGTGGCACTGGATGGTGTTGGGCATGGTGCTGGTTGCCCTGGAGATGCTGGTGCCTACCTTCTTCCTCATGTGGTTCGGCCTCGGTGCCCTGCTGGTCGGCCTGGTGACCCTGTTCGCGGTGCCCGGCCTGGCGATCCAGCTGGTCCTCTGGGCGGCCGCCTCGCTGGCCATGATGTGGGCCTGGCTCAGGTTCTTCAAGAACCCCGACCGTACCCGCGCCGGCCAGGCCAAGGAGGGCGTCATCGGCGTCGCCGGCCTGCTCACCCGGCCGGTGACCGAGACCGGCAACGGCGAGATACTGTTCCAGCGCCCGGTGCTCGGCTCCGACCGCTGGCCGGTGGTGGCGGATGCCCCGATCGCCGCCGGCGCCAAGGTCAAGGTGGTCGACGTGCTGGGACAAACCCTTAAAGTTGAGAAACTGGGAGGCTGACATGGGCGGCGAGATCGTATCCATCGTATTGATCGTTTTTCTCTTCGTCACCCTGTGGAAGGGCGTACGCATCGTGCCGCAGGGCGAGGAATGGGTGGTCGAGCGCCTGGGCAAGTACCTGAAGACCCTGCTGCCGGGTCTGCACGTCCTGATCCCCTACGTCGACAACCTGGCCTACAAGGTCACCACCAAGGATCTGATCCTGGACATCCCGCAGCAGGAGGTGATCACCCGGGACAACGCCGTGCTGGTCACCAACGCCATCGCCTTCGTCAAGGTCACCGACACCCAGAGCGCGGTGTACGGCGTCACCAACTTCCAGCTCGCCGTGATGAACCTGGTGCAGACCACCCTGCGCGCCATCATCGGCGCCATGGACCTCGACGAGGCCCTGTCCAGCCGGGACCAGATCAAGGCCAAGCTCAAGGACTCCATCGCCGACGACGTCTCCGACTGGGGCCTGACCCTGAAGTCGGTGGAGATCCAGGACATCTCGCCGTCGCCGACCATGCAGAAGTCCATGGAGTTGCAGGCCGCCGCCGAGCGGGAACGCAAGGCCACGGTGACCAAGGCCGAGGGCGACAAGCAGGCCGCCATCCTGGAGGCCGAGGCGCGCCTGGAGTCGGCCAAGCGCGACGCCGAGGCACAGGTGCGCCTGGCCGAGGCCTCCGCCGAGGCGATCCGACGCGTCTCGGCGGCGATTCCCGAGAAGGAGCTGCCGGCTCTCTACATGCTGGGTGAGAAGTACATCGCCTCGATGAAGGAGATGGCCTCGGCCCCCGGCAGCAAGACCGTCCTGCTACCGGGCGATATCGTCAGGAGTCTGGAAGGCCTGCTTGGACGCAAGCCTTGAAAATGTTAAAGCGTTTTCTAAAGTTTCGAAGATAACCGCATGCTGGAAGGTTGATGTTGGGGGCCTCGATATGCTGAATAGACTGCTCGCCTGCTTGCTCGCCGTGGCCGCTGTCGCCGTCCCGGCGACGGCGGCTGAGTCCGGTGCGGCGGCCTACTCGGTCCGCAAGGTTGGCCAGGCCGATGCCGAGGCAAGCTACCTGCGCATGAGCTACAACCTGGCCAGGTACCCCCTCCAGGCATCGCCCCGCTCGCCGGTGAACGTTGACCTCGAACTGCGTTCCGCCGCCGTGCTGGTGCTCGACCAGGACACCGGCGAGGCCCTGTACGCCAAGAACCCCGACCTGGCGACGCCGATCGCCTCCATCACCAAGCTGATGACCTCCATGGTGGTGCTGGACGCCGGCCTGCCCCTGACGGAGGAGATCGTCATCGGCAGGGAGGACGTCGACCGCCTCAAGAACACCACCTCGCGCCTCGCCTTGGGCACCACGTTGAGCCGCGGTGAACTGCTGCACCTGGCCCTGATCGCCTCGGAGAATCGTGCCGCCGCTGCGCTGTCGCGCGCCTATCCGGGCGGCCGCGAGGCCTTCGTGCGGGCGATGAACCGCAAGGCTGCCGCCCTAGGCATGCACAGCACCTGGTTCGTCGACGGCACCGGCCTCGACAGCGGCAACCGCTCCACCGCCGCCGACCTGGCCAGGCTGGTCGACGCCGCCTACGGCTACCCCCTCATCCGCCAGATCTCCAGCACCGGCCAGTACGGTGTCACCGTTCCGGGCCGCAAGGTGGTCAAGATCAAGGAGCGCGGCAAGGTCCGCCGCGTGTCGCGCGAGGTGATGCGGCGCGTCGCCTTCAACAACACCAACGCCCTGACCCGCAACCCCAGCTGGGACATCGGCCTGTCCAAGACCGGCTACATCAACGAGGCCGGCCACTGTCTGGTCATGCAGGCCAAGATCGCCGATCGCCCGGTAATCCTGGTGCTGCTCGACTCCTGGGGCAAGCTGTCGCGCATCGGCGACGCCGCCCGCGTGCGCAAGTGGCTGGAAGGCCAGCACAACGGCCGCATCGTCCAGGCACGGCGCGACACCTCGGCCTGAGCACCGCCGCCCGAGCCAACCCGCAAAAAAATTGATGCCCGTCAAGGCGCCCGGCCGCCGGGCGTTCATACCATGCCCATCGAGGTGGCAGTAATGGCCTGCCCGGCGTGCGCGCCGGCGCCGGCCGCGGGGAGGGGACCAGACAGCACCGTGCCCGCCGTAGCAGCGTAGAAGATAGCGGCCCGCCGCCCCGGCGGGCCATCGCGACTGTTGCAAGGAGGACCCACCATGAACGCGATGACCCGCATCGTTCGCCTCGTCCTGGTCGCGGCGTTCGCGCTGTCCGGCCTCGGCGCCCAGGCGGCCGTAGACATTCCACGCCCGCAGCTGCCGGCGCCGGCCCCGGCCAAGCCCGACCCGATCAAGCCGGTAGACGCCAAGAAGTGCTATTCCTGCCACGACAACGTCGAGGAATGGCACACCGAGGGCCGCCACGCCACCGTCAACTGCGCCCACTGCCACGACGCCGAGACGCACCTGAAGACCGCCAAGAGCAACAAGATGGGCGATCGCCCGGGCACCAACAAGGACCACCGCGCCTGCGCCGCCTGCCACGTCGAGCAGTACAACACCTTCGTGCAGACCAACCTGGAATCACACGCCCGCGTAGAGAAGGCCAACTACAAGTCGCGCTCGCCGCTGTTCGACAAACTCATGGAGGGCTACGGCTTCACCAAGGAGCACAACGAGCCGCGCTCGCACGCCTTCATGCTGGTCGACCAGTGGGCGGTCGACCGCGCATTCGGCGGCCGCATGCAGTTCAAGGACTGGACCTACATCAACAAGGCCGAGTTGGCCGCCAACGGGGCCTGGAACGTCATTGTCGACAAGGAACCGTCGACCTCCGAGCAGAAGCCCTTCATGCGCCAGGTCGCCACCGCGGTGAACCCGGTGTGCATGAACTGCAAGACCCAGGACCACATCCTGGACTGGGCCTACATGGGCGACAAGCACCCGGCCGCCAAGTGGGACCGCACTTCCAAGCCGGTCGAGTTCGCTCGCGGCGTCAACCACCCGCTCAACTGCTATATGTGCCACGACCCCCACTCGGCCGGCCCGCGCGTGGTGCGCGACGCCCTCATCCAGGCCGTGGTTGACCGCAAGGAAGGCACCTATCCGCAGGACAAGGAGAAGAGCGAGAAGACCAAGATGACCAAGGTCACCTTCCAGCGCGCCGACAAGGATTTCCGCGCCATCGGCCTCTTGTCCCGCCCCGACTCCAACCTGATGTGCGCCCAGTGCCACGTCGAGTACAACTGCGGTCCCGGCTTCGACTGCGCCGAGAAGGGCAAGGAGTACTACGTCAAGATGGACGACCCGCGCACCAACCTGTTTACCTGGACCAACGTGTTCGGCTACAAGGAGAAGATGGTCGGCCAGTACAAGTTCAAGGACTTCAAGCACGCCAGCACAGGCGCCCTGCTGCCCAAGATCCAGCACCCGGAGATGGAGACCTACTGGGGCTCCAGGCACGAGCGCGCCGGGGTCGAGTGCAAGGACTGCCATATGCCGAAGCAACGCGCCGCCAACGGCAAGGTGACCACCTCGCACCAGCAGATGTCGCCGCGCTACCGGCTCAAGGAGGCCTGCCTGACCTGCCACAAGGAGTGGACCGAGGATGACGCCCGCTACCACATGGAGGCGATCCAGAACTACATCCGCGGCAAGATGACCAAGGCCGAGTTCTGGCTCGCCCAGTTCATCGACTGGATCATCAAGGCCAAGGAGGCCGGCGTCCCGGCGGCTGTCCTCGACAAGGCCTACGACCTGCAGTACGACGCCAACCTGTACTGGGAATGGTGGACCGCCGAGAACTCGGACGGCTTCCACAACCCCGACGACGCGCGCGAGTCGCTGACCCGCTCGATCGACGCCTCGCAGGCCGGCATCAAGCTTCTCAAGGACGAGCTCGCCAAGTCCCGGCAGGCATCCAGGTAGGCCGCCCAGGCCCGCAGGCCGGCCTGCGGGCCGGTCTTTTTCGTTGCAGCGGTCGTTCGGAGGCCCCGCGCGGTAACGCGGATCGATTCGTCATGCCCGCGCAAGCAGGCAGCCAGTGCCTGGATTTGACTGAGTTCCCCCACCTGCGCGGGGACGGCGGGATCGAGTCGATGCAGTACCTCCTTAAG
>JAQVJE010000251.1 GCA_028695325.1 Gallionellaceae bacterium | reverse complement strand
TGGCCGAGATGAGTTCGAACCGCAGGTCCGGCCTGTCGGCGAGCGCGGCCAGCCAGTAGCGGCGCAGCGCGTCCTTGCCCTGTACCCGCGTGCCACCGGTATAGGGCTGCGCCAGCGCGCTCACGAACAGTGCGTCGTCGGCATAGGCCGCCAGCACCGCCGGCACGTCGCGCCGGTTCCAGTCATCGATCCAGGCCAGCGCATGGGCCCGGAGTTGATCATGAGAGAGTGTCGTCATGGCATCACATCCAGAAGAGAAGAACGGTCAGGGCGGCCAGGGTCGCCATCGCACGATTGACCACGCGAGCGACGGCGCGGTCGCGCAGCCAGGGCCGCAGGCCGGCGCCGAAGGCGGCCCAGACCAGCATGCAGGGCAGTCCGATGGCGGCGAACACCAGGCTGACCACCAGCAGGCGCAGTGCGTAGCCTTCGCCCGGCGGCAGGAAGGTGGACACCACCGTCACCGAGATCAGCCAGGCCTTCGGATTGACGAACTGGAAGGCCAACGCCTGCATGAAGCCGATGGGCCGGCCGGCTTCGGTCTCCTCCAGTTCGGCCGCGCGCCACAGGCGCGCGGCCAGCCAGAGCAGGTAGAGGCTGCCCATGACCTTCAATGCGACCTGCAGGCGAGGTTCGAGGGCAAACACCGCACCGAGGCCGGCGCCGGTGATCCCGAGCTGCACCATCACGCCCGCGGGGATGCCCAGCAGGTGCGGCCAGGTTCGGCCCAGGCCGAAGAGCAGGCCCGAGGACATCAGCATCACGTTGTTGGGACCGGGCGTGATCGACATGACGAAGGCGTAGACGATCAGCGCCACGAGGGCGGTATGTTCCATGGGAGTTCGCTGGGACGGGGAGTACCGGGGCGTTGAGGGAAAGACGAGGCCCGTCCGCGAATTGATTCTGGGCCGGGCATGGCGTCGGCTCCAGCGAGAAATTTTCAGTCCCACCTGAGATATTCGCGCTTGGCCGCAAGCGTCATCGCGCAGCAGACTTCGCAGGTACTGCCCGGCGCTGCCGAATCGATGACGGCCCGGCACTTCGGGCGGTTCCTCGCAGGAGAACCCATGTCTTCCGATTTCATTCGATGCGCGTCGCACCCAGACGGCTATGCCGAGTTGGTCATCGACCGGCCGGCAGCCCGCAACGCCCTGTGCCGCTCACTGACCGATGCGATGGCCGCGCACCTCGACAGGCTGGCGGCCGACGCCGCCGTGCGGGTGGTCCTGCTGCGCGCCGAAGGCGAACACTTCGCGGCCGGTGCCGATCTCAAGGAAATGCTGGGCATCAGCGCGGAGCAGGCGCGGGCCACTGACTTCGCCGGTTGCTGCGCGCCGCTGGGCACGTTCCCCAAGCCCGTGGTGGCGCTGGTGCAGGGCTTCGCGCTCGGCGGCGGCTGCGAACTGGTCGAGATGTGCGACATCGTGCTGGCGGCCGAGAACGCCGTGTTCGGCCACCCGGAGGTTCGCGTCGGCACCATGCCCGGCGCGGGCGGCACGCAGCGCCTGCCGCGCCTGCTCGGCATGGCCAAGGCGCTGGACCTGCTGCTGACCGGGCGTCGCATGGACGCCCGCGAGGCCGAACGCAGCGGGCTGGTCTCGCGCATCGTTCCCCCCGATCACCTGCTCGAAGAGGGCCGCCGGCTCGCCGCCGACATGGCGTCGCTGTCGGGCGAGGTGCTGGTCCTGATCAAGCAGGCCGCGCGTGCCAGCGCCAGCCTGCCCATGGACGAAGGACTGCGCCGCGAGCGGGCCGCCTTCCACCGCACCCTTTCGCTGCCCGACCGCGAGGAAGGCATGCGGGCATTCCTGGAGAAGCGGCCGCCTCGCTTCAACCCCCATTCCTGACACCGGAGCCTTGCCATGCCACTGTCCGATTTCAAGACACCGAGGGATCGACGCTACTTCGAGGACTACGAAAAGGGCCGATCGTTCGAGTACGGCCCCATCGGGGTCGAAGAGCCGGAAGTCATCGCGTTCGCGCGGCAATTCGATCCCCAGGCCATGCACATCGATCCCGAGGCGGCGGCCCGCGGGCCGTTCCACGGCCTGATCGCCAGTGGCTGGCACACCATCGGCCTGATGATGCGGCTGTTCGTCGACCACTACCTGACGTCGGTGGCAAGCCTGGCCTCGCCGGGCGTCGATGAAGTGCGCTGGTTCAAGCCGGTGCGCCCGGGTGACCAACTGCACCTGCGGCTGACCATCGCCGACGCGGCGCCATCGCGCTCCAAGCCCGACCGCGGCATGGTGCATACCCTGGTCGAGGGGATCAACCAGCGGGGCGAAGTCGTCGCGAGCTTCAAGGCCATGAACCTCATCGGCCGCCGCCACCCCGAGGCGTCCCCACAGCGAGAAGGAACCTCCGCACCATGACCCAAGCCGCCCCATCCTTGCCGCTCGATCCCCAGGTCGAGCGAATCGTCCGCGACAGCTTCGCCCGCCAGGGCCTGATGCACCACCTGGGCGCCGAACTGCACGAGGTTGCGCGCGGACGGGTCAGCATCCGGTTGCCGTTCCGCGAAACCCTCACCCAGCAGCATGGCTACTTCCATGCCGGCGGCACCAGCGCCATCGCCGACTCGGCCGGCGGCTACGCGGGCTTCACGCTGTTTCCACCGG
>JAQVJE010000250.1 GCA_028695325.1 Gallionellaceae bacterium | reverse complement strand
TTATTGGAGATTTACTGATGTCTAACACGATCGAGTCCGTCCTTCACGAATCCCGCATCTTCCCTCCCTCCGAGGAGTTCAAGGCGCAGGCCGCCATCTCCGGCATGGATGCCTACAAGGCCCTGTGTGCCCAGGCCGAGGCCGATTACGAAGGCTTCTGGGCCGGGCTGGCGCGCGACAACCTGGTCTGGCAGCAGCCCTTCACGAAGACCCTGGACGAGAGCAACGCCCCCTTCTACAAGTGGTTCGCCGACGGCAAGCTGAACGCCAGCTACAACTGCCTGGACAAGAACGTCGAGGCCGGCCTGGGCGACAAGGTCGCCATCATCTTCGAGGCCGATGGCGGCGAAGTCACCAAGGTCACCTACAAGGAGCTCCTCGCCCGCGTCAACCAGTTCGCCAATGCCCTCAAGGGCCTCGGCGTCAAGAAGGGCGACCGCATCGTCATCTACCTGCCCATGTCCATCGAGGGCGTGGTGGCCATGCAGGCCTGCGCCCGCATCGGTGCCACCCACTCGGTGGTGTTCGGCGGCTTCTCCGCTCACGCCCTGCGCGACCGCATCGAGGATGCCGGCGCGGTGCTGGTGATCACCGCCGACGAGCAGTGCCGCGGCGGCCGCAACATCCCCCTCAAGCCCGCCGTCGACGAGGCCCTGACCCTGGGTGGCTGCGACACCATCAAGAACGTGGTGGTCTACCGACGCACCGGCGGCGACGTCGCCTGGCACCAGGGTCGCGATCTCTGGTGGCACGACGTGGTGGCCGGCCAGTCCGACGCCTGCGAGCCCGAATGGGTCGACGCCGAGCACCCGCTGTTCCTGCTCTACACTTCCGGCTCCACCGGCAAGCCGAAGGGCGTGCAGCACTCCACCGGGGGCTACCTGCTGCACTCCGTCGTCACCATGAAGTGGACCTTCGACATCAAGCCGAACGACGTCTTCTGGTGCACCGCCGACATCGGCTGGGTCACCGGCCACACCTACGTCACCTACGGCCCGCTGGCCTGCGGCGCCACCGAGATGGTGTTCGAGGGCGTGCCCACCTACCCGGACGCCGGCCGCTTCTGGCGCATGGTGCAGGACCACAAGGTCAGCGTGTTCTACACCGCGCCGACCGCCATCCGCTCCCTGATCAAGCTGGCCGGCGCCCATCCGGAGCAGCACCCGAACAAGTACGACCTGACCAGCCTGCGCCTCCTGGGTACCGTCGGCGAGCCGATCAACCCCGAGGCCTGGATGTGGTACCACACCGAGGTCGGCGGCAGCCGCTGCCCGATCGTCGACACATGGTGGCAGACCGAGACCGGCGGTCACATGATCACCCCGCTGCCCGGCGTCACCCCCACGGTGCCTGGCTCCTGCACACTGCCTCTGCCCGGCATCATGGCCGCCATCGTCGACGAGACCGGCCATGACGTGGAGTGGGGCAAGGGCGGCCTCTTGGTGGTCAAGAAGCCCTGGCCGTCGATGATCCGCACCATCTGGGGTGACCCCGACCGCTACGTGAAGTCCTACTTCCCCGACGACCTGGGCGGCAAGCTTTACCTGGCTGGCGACGGCTCGGTGCGCGACCCCGAGACCGGCTACTTCACCATCATGGGCCGCATCGACGACGTGCTGAACGTGTCCGGCCACCGCCTGGGCACCATGGAGATCGAGTCCGCCCTGGTGGCCAACCCCATGGTGGCCGAGGCCGCCGTGGTGGGCAAGCCGCACGACGTCAAGGGCGAGGCCGTGGTGGCCTACGTGGTGCTGAAGCGCGCCCGCCCGGTGGGCGACGAGGCCAAGGAAATCGTCAGGCAGCTGCGCGACTGGGTCGGCCACGAGATCGGTCCCATCGCCAAGCCGGACGAGATCCGCTTCGGCGACAACCTGCCGAAGACGCGTTCCGGCAAGATCATGCGGCGGCTCTTGCGCGCCCTGGCCAAGGGCGAGGAGATCACCCAGGACGTGTCGACCCTGGAAAACCCCGCGATCCTCGATCAACTCAAGGAGGCGGTAAAGTAATTTGCCACGAGGGCTTGATCGGAGCCACGGATCGCGGGATTTCAGTGCAGGCTAACCTGCCGCCATGCGGCAGGTTAAGCGCGTAGCGCGGCCGGAACTAAAACCAGGCCATCCTGGATCAACTCAAGGAAGCGGTGAAGTAAGCTGCCATGAGGCCTTGATCGAAGGCGGGGATCGCGGGACCTTAGTGAAGGCTGACCTGCCACATCGCGGCAGGTCGAGCGCGAAGCGGGGCCGGAACTAAATCCTCGTCGCCATCCTGGACCAGTCGAAGGGGGCGGTGAAGCAAGGCGCCTCCATCACGGAAAACGCGGCCACGGCCGCGTTTTCAGTTTCTGGCACGGTGATGTCTCGCCGCGGTGCGGGCTTGTGTCATGCCCGCGCAGGCGGGCATTCAGCTCTTTGATTCAACTGGTTTTCTGTTCCCGATCAGATCGAGGGCAGGCTCTGCGCGGGAACGACGAAACCCGAATGAATCCGCGTCTCCTTAAGGTTCGCTTAAGGTGCCTGCACAAAGCTGGCCGGCAACAACAAATGCCGGCCGCCTGCCAGGGGGGCGCGTTTCCGGCATCCACCATAACCACATGGAGATCGCCATGAAGCCATCACGTCTGTTCGTGT
>JAQVJE010000249.1 GCA_028695325.1 Gallionellaceae bacterium | reverse complement strand
GGCGCCAGCCGGCTTTTGCACGTCGATCCGGCGGCCGGCGCCTATGCCGACCGCCTGTTCGCCGACCTGCCCGGCCTGTTCCGGGCCGGCGACCTCCTGGTGTTCAACGACACCCGGGTGATCAAGGCGCGCCTGTTCGGCGGTAAGTCGACCGGCGGGCGCATCGAGGCCCTGGTCGAGCGGGTGCTGTCGGAGCATGAGGTGCTCGCCTTCATCCGCGCCAGCCATGCGCCGAAGACCGGCATGTGGCTGCGCTTCGGCGACGCCGCGGGCGACGGCTTCGACGCCGAGGTGGTGGAGCGCCGCGGCGACCTCTACCGCCTCGCCTTCGACCCCTCCCGCACGGTGCTCGACTGGCTCGACGCCTACGGCCGCCTGCCCCTGCCGCCCTACATCGACCGCGCCGCCGAAGACAGTGACGACGCCCGCTACCAGACCGTCTACGCCCGCCAGCCGGGCGCGGTGGCGGCGCCCACCGCCGGCCTGCACTTCGACCAGGCGATGCTGGAACGCCTGCGCGCCATGGGCGTGGCGACCGCCTTCGTGACCCTGCACGTCGGCGCCGGTACCTTCCAGCCGGTGCGGGTGGAGCACATCGCCGCGCATCGCATGCACAGCGAGCTGTACGAGATCCCTGCGGCGACGGTGGCGGCGGTGGCCGACGCCAGGGCGCACGGCGGCCGGGTCTGCGCGGTCGGCACCACCAGCCTGCGCGCCCTGGAGTCGGCGGCGCGCGGCGGCACGCTGGCGGCCGGGGTGGATGAGACCGACATCTTCATCACGCCGGGCTACCGCTTCCGGGTGGTCGAGCGCCTGCTGACCAACTTCCACCTGCCGAAATCCACCCTGCTGATGCTGGTGGCGGCCTTCGGCGGCTACGACCTGATGCGCCGGGCCTATGCCCATGCGGTGGCCGAGCGCTACCGGTTTTTCAGTTATGGCGATGCCATGTTGATAGAGAGAGCCCATGAAGTTTGACCTCTTGACCACCTCCGGCGGCGCCCGCCGTGGCCGCCTGGAACTGGCCCACGGCGTGGTGGAGACGCCGGTGTTCATGCCGGTGGGCACCTATGGCGCGGTGAAGTCGGTGACGCCGGACGAGGTCAAGGCCCTGGGTGCCCAGATCGTCCTCGGCAACACCTTCCACCTCTGGCTGCGCCCCGGCCTGGAGGTGATCGAGGCCTTCGGCGGCCTGCACGCATTCATGCGCTGGGACGGCCCGATCCTGACCGACTCGGGCGGCTTCCAGGTCTACAGCCTCACGCATCTCAGGAAGATCAGCGAGGAGGGGGTGAAGTTCGCCTCGCCCATCGACGGCGCCCGCCTTATGCTGACGCCGGAGCAGTCGATGGCGATCCAGCGCAGCCTGAATTCCGACATCGTCATGATCTTCGACGAGTGCACGCCCTATCCGGCCGACTGGCCGACCGCCGAGGCGTCCATGGAATTGTCCCTGCGCTGGGCGGCGCGCTCCAAGGCCGCCCATGCCGGCAACCCGAACGCACTGTTCGGCATCGTCCAGGGCGGCATGCACGAGGACCTGCGCGACCGCTCGGTGCAGGAACTGACCCGGATCGGCTTCGACGGCTATGCCATCGGCGGCCTCTCGGTGGGCGAGCCCAAGGCGGACATGGCGCGCATCCTGGCCCACACCGCGCCGCAACTGCCGAGCGACCGGCCGCGCTATCTGATGGGCGTCGGCACCCCGGAGGACATCGTCCACGCGGTCGGCCAGGGCGTCGACATGTTCGACTGCGTGATGCCGACCCGCAACGCTCGCCACGGCGTCCTGTTCACCCGCCACGGCGACCTCCGGATCAAGAATGCCCGCCACCGCACCGACACCGGGCCGATCGACCCGACCTGCGACTGCTATACCTGCCGCAACTTCAGCCGTGCCTACCTGCACCACCTGTTCCGGGCCGGCGAGTCGCTCGCCGGGCGGCTGAACACCATCCACAACCTGCACTACTACCAGACCCTGATGCGCGAGCTGCGCGAGGCCATCGAGGCCGGCCGCTACGCCGAGTTCGTGGTGGCCTTTAATAATGCGAGAAAGGCCGCATGTTAGAATCCGTCGCTATTTATCACCCACGGAGCAACCAAAGATGCTGATCTCCCCCGCCTACGCCGCCGATCCGGCCCAGCCCGATCCGATCATGAGCTTCCTGCCCCTGATCGTCATCTTCGTGGTGTTCTATTTCCTCATCATCCGTCCGCAGATGAAGCGCGCCAAGGATCAGCGGGCCATGCAGGCGGCCCTGCAGAAGGGCGACGAGGTGGTCACCGCCAGCGGCCAGCTCGGCAAGGTGGTGAAGATCTCCGATCAGTACGTCACCCTCGACATCGGTGGCGGCACCGAGAGCGTGTTTCAGCGCAGCGCCGTCGGCACCGTCCTGCCCAAGGGCACGATCAAGGACATCTGAGTGACGAAGTGACAAGGTGACGAGTGACACTCGTCCCCCGTCACGGCCCAGTCACTCGTCACCCGTCACTCTGTCAGCAAAACAATGAACCGCTATCCACTCTGGAAATACCTGGTCATCGCCGTCGCCCTGGTGATTGGTCTGGTCTATACCCTGCCCAACTTCTACGGCGAGGTGCCGGCGGTGCAGGTGTCGCCCCTGCGCACCACCGAGAAGGTCGA
>JAQVJE010000248.1 GCA_028695325.1 Gallionellaceae bacterium | reverse complement strand
GAAGTGGTTCGAGCGCAAGGCTGCCGAAAAGATGGCGAAGGCGGCCTGAGGGTCAATGCAGGACGGCGCCGGACGTGGTAAACAGCAATTTTCCCACCCGTCCGGAATACCGTCATGCACGACCCCGTCACCATCGGCCTGGTCTCCGTCAGCGACCGCGCAAGCACCGGCGTCTATGAAGACCGGGGCCTGCCGGCCCTGCGGGAGTGGCTGGGCAGCGCCCTGGAAAACCCGCTCACCTTTGTCGAGCGCCTGATCCCGGACGAGCAGCCGGCGATCGAGGCCGCCCTGATCGAATTGGCCGCGCAGTGCTGCCTGGTGCTCACCACCGGCGGCACCGGCCCGGCCCCGCGCGATGTCACCCCTGAGGCCACCCTGGCGGTGGCCGACAAGGTTCTGCCCGGCTTCGGCGAGCAGATGCGCGCGGTGAGCCTGAAATACGTGCCGACCGCCATCCTGTCGCGCCAGGTCGGGGTGGTGCGCGGAGCCTGCCTGATCCTCAACCTGCCCGGCCAGCCCAAGGCGATCAAGGAAACCCTGGACGGCGTCTTTGCCGCCGTGCCCTATTGCATCGACCTGATCGGCGGCCCCTACCTGGAGACGCGCGAGGCGGTGGTGAAGTCCTTCCGGCCCAAGTCGGCCATCCGTCCGCCGGCCGCCGGCTGAGCGTCCGCGCTCAGGGCGAGCCCTCGTCGAGGTAGTCCAGGTTGCGCCGGGCATGGTCGTGCCCGGGCTCGATCGCCAGGGCGCGCTGGAAGGACTGCCGTGCCGCCTCCCGTTCGCCGGCCAGGTGGTAGGCCCAGCCCAGGTTGTTCCAGGCCCGCGCGTTGGCCGGATCGATCGTCGTGGTCTGGTGCCAGAGGCTGATCTCGTCGTGGTAGTCCTGGTTGCGCAGGTGGGTGAAGGTGATGCCGGCCACCGCCAGGGCGACTGCAGCGAGGCGCCAGGCGGTGCGGCCGGGCAGGGCGGCGAGGCCGACGGCGGCGAGCCAGAACGGCCCCAGCACGGCCAGGTACAGGTGGCGCTCGCTGGCCAGGTCGAGGCGCGGAATCAGGCTGTGGGTGGGCAGCAGCAGGATGATGAACCAGGCCACCGCGAAGGTCAGCCAGGGCCGGCGCCGACGGTTCAGCCAGGCGGCGGCGATGGCCGCGGCCAGGCCGGCGACCTGAACGACGGACAGCAGCGACCAGCCGGCCAGTTCCGGCAGCTCGGGGTCGATGTTGAGTGCATGGGGCTGGAACAACTGGCCGAGCAGGTAGTACACCGCGTTGGCCTCCGACAGCAGATTGGCGGCCAGGCCGCGCGGCATCGGCTCGGTGAGCAGGTGCTGGTAGCCGAACAGGCCGAACAGGACGGCCAGGGCCAGGCCGGCCAGGAGCAGCGGGGCAAGGCGGGCGCGACCGTCCGGGCGGAGCAGCAGCAGGGTGAGCGGCAAGGCCACCGCCACCTCCTTGGTCAGCACGGCGGCGGCCAGCAGCAGGCCGGCCAGCGCGTAGCCGAGACGGGGACGGGCGCGGGCCGGCGCCTCCAGCCAGCAGACCAGCCCGGCCAGGCCGAAGACGGCCATCAGGCTCATAGAGCGGCCGCTGACATAGGTGACCGACTCGGTCTGGATCGGATGCAGGGCGAACAGCAGGGTGGCCAGGATGCGCGCACGCAGGCCGCCGACCTGGGCGGCCGGCGCCGGCAGGTGCTCGGTCAGGCGCCAGACCAGGGCGACGTTGACGAGGTGGAGCAGCAAGTTGACGGCATGGAAACCGGCCGGGCCGGGATCGGCCAGCCAGTTCAGGGTGTAGCTGAGCTTGAGCAGGGGCCGGATGCCCGGCATGCCGTCCAACCAAGCCGCCAGGGCATGCACCGCCGGATTGTCGACGATGACGTTGAAGTCGTCGAACTGGAAGCCGGCGGCCAGGGCGTTCAGGTAGGCCAGCACGGCGGCCGCGAACAGCCAGTATGGATAGCCTGCGCGGCCGTGGATCGTGTTGTCGATCTCAGCGTTCTTCACAGGGCGATGTTACTGCCACTTCGCCGACTGGCAAGGCCTGCTGTACCCCTTTCAGCCCCGGCATGGCGTGCGCCATCCACGTAGCCCGGATGGAGCGCAACCCTACCCACGGGGGGGTGAGGTAGGAGGTGTGTCCGCTTGCTACTGGCAGCATTCGAGGGCTCAGCGCCCCAGCGGGGCGGCCACGGTGATGGGCCGGCTACGCGCGACATCGGCATAGCCGCCCGCCGGCCAGTTCAGAAACAACCTGAATTCGTATGTGCCGGGTGTCGGCGGCGCTCGGAAGCTCAGGCTGCCACCGGCGGCAGCCTTGAGGTAAGACCATTCGCCATATTGTTCGTTGGCTGCGCCGATGGCGTACAGGCCGATCCAGTCCTGCATGGCAGGGTTGGCAAGACCGGAGAAATCGAGCCGGATGTTGTCGCCGGGGCTGTAGCGGTCGCGGTCCGGGATTAGGCTGGGGACAGGCGGGACGGCCATATTGTCGCGACCGCCGCCGGCAGGTTGCTGGACTACCCGGAAGCTGGCCGAGGCGTATTCCCGGCCGTTGTTGTCGGTATCGTGCAGGCGTAGGTCCCAGTTGCCCGGTGCCGGGGCGGTGAAGCTCAGTGTGCCCGCGGTGCGCTTGTTCAGGTACTGGTAGG
>JAQVJE010000073.1:4699-11270 GCA_028695325.1 Gallionellaceae bacterium | reverse complement strand
CCGCCGGACAGGATGATCCCGGCCGGGGCGAAGTCGCGGATGAACTGTTCGCTGACGTCGTAGGGGTGCAGCTCGCAGTAGACGTTGTGCTCACGCACCCGGCGGGCGATCAGCTGGGTGAACTGGGAACCGAAGTCGAGGATGAGTATTTTCTGGTGCATGGCGGCGGCTCAAAGAAAAAAGGAGGGCGGCGCCCTCCTCTTTCGGGGTGGTCGATCAGACGTGGTAGTTCGGCGCTTCCTTGGTGATCTGCACGTCGTGGACGTGGGATTCCTTGATGCCGGCGTTGGAGATCTCGACGAACTGCGCGGTCTTCTGGAAGGTCGGGATGTCCTTGGCGCCCAGGTAGCCCATGGAGGAACGCAGGCCGCCCATCAGCTGGTGCAGCACGCCCAGGACCGAGCCCTTGTAGGGCACGCGGCCCTCGATGCCTTCCGGCACCAGCTTGTCGGCGTTCGCCTCGTTGTCCTGGAAGTAGCGGTCCTTGGAGCCCTTCTGCATGGCGCCCAGTGAGCCCATGCCGCGGTAGGACTTGTAGGAACGGCCCTGGAACAGCTCGATCTCGCCCGGCGCCTCCTCGGTGCCGGCCAAGAGGCCACCCAGCATGACGCAGTTGCCACCGGCGGCGATGGCCTTGGCGATGTCGCCCGAGTAGCGGATGCCACCGTCGGCGATGCAGGGCACGCCCACCTTGGCCAGGGCCTCGGAGACGTTGGCCACGGCGGAGACCTGGGGCACGCCGACGCCGGCGACGATGCGGGTGGTGCAGATGGAGCCGGGGCCGATGCCGACCTTGACGCAGTCGGCGCCATGGTCGACCAGGGCCAATGCCGCTTCCGGCGTGGCGATGTTGCCGCCGATGACCTGGATATTCGGGTAATGCTTTTTGACCCACTTGACCCGCTCCAGGACGCCGCGCGAATGACCGTGGGCGGTGTCCACCACCACCACGTCGACGCCGGCCTCGGCCAGGGCGGCGATGCGTTCGTCATTGTCGGGGCCGACGCCGACGGCGGCACCGACCAGCAGGCGGCCGCGCTCGTCCCGGCAGGCCAGGGGGTGTTCGCTCGACTTGCTGATGTCCTTGACGGTGATCAGGCCCTTGAGCGTGAAGTCGTCGTCGACCACCACCAGGCGCTCCAGGCGATGCTTGTGCAGCAGGGCGACGATCTCTTCCTTGCCGACGCCTTCCTGGACGGTGATCAGCTTCTTGCGCGGCGTCATGATGGCGCGGGCGGGCTGGTCGAAGTTGGTCTCGAAGCGCAGGTCGCGGTTGGTGATAATGCCCACCACCTTGCCCGCCTTGTCCACCACCGGCAGGCCGGAGATGCGGTAGCGGCGGGTGATGTCGAGGACATCCTGGACGCTCATGTTCGGGCTGACCGTGATGGGGTCCTTCACCACGCCGGACTCGTAGCGCTTGACCTTGGCCACCTCGATGGCCTGCTGCTCGGCGGTGAGGTTCTTGTGGATGATGCCGATGCCGCCCTCCTGGGCCAGGGTGATCGCCATCGGTGCCTCGGTGACGGTGTCCATGGCAGCGGACAGGACTGGCAGGTTGAGTTCGATCTTCTTGGTGAGGCGGGTCTTCAAGCTGACATCGCGCGGCAGGATGTCGGATTGGGCGGGGACGAGCAGGACGTCGTCGAAGGTGAGGGCCTTTTGCAGGATGCGCATATTGGTGACCTTGTACGCAAAACGGCATTATACGGGTTCGCGGTCGGCCAGGCACCTGTCACGCGTATGGTTTTGGCCATGTTCGGGCAGGATTGACGGCCGCCAGGCCAGCCGTTAACTTGCCGCCAGCCCCCGCCGGGGGAGGAATCACCGTCCTGGGAGTGCACCATGCCGAGGCAATACCATTTCGCCGTCCTGCTGGCCCTGTGCCTGGCCGGTTGCGCCACGACGGCCGGGCAAGCCGACGCGCCGGCCACTGCGGTCAGTCCGGCCCTGAGCACTGAGGCCATCGGTGCGCTGGCCCGTGCCGAGGCCGATGTCGAGGCCGCCCGGGCCGCCTTCACCCTCTGGCTGTCGGCGGAAGACGCCCTCAGGCAGGCGCGGGAGGCGGCCAGCGCCTATGACAGCGCCAAGGTGATCGAACAGGCCGGACGGGCGTCCGAACTGTGCCGGCTCGGCACCCTGCAGGCCGGTTACCCGACCACCGAGATGAAATGAGGCCGTCCACCTGACGGCCGGTCCTAGCCGGCGGCCTCGCCGCCGCCCTTCTTCATCGCCTTGCCCTCTGCGGCGCGCTGCTTGCGCACCTCCTTGGGGTCGGCGATGAGGGGCCGGTAGATCTCCACGCGGTCGCGGTCGCGCAGCACGGCATCGGGCTTGGCCAGCTTGTTCCAGATGCCCAGCTTGTTTTTGCTCAGGTCGATGTCGGGAAACTCCTCCACAAGGCCGGAGCGTTCCACTGCCTCCCTGGCCGTGCACCCCTCCGCTACCGTCAGTCGGACCGACTTCTGCATGTCCTTCAGGGCATAGATCACTTCAATATTGATCATCGCGCACCATAGATTGTCTCCGCCCGCTCGACGAAGGCGTCGACCAGGGTGCCGGCGATATGGCCGAACACTGGTCCCAGCGCCTTCTCCAGCAGGGCGCTGGAAAAATCATATTGCAGCATGAATTCAACCTTGCAGGCCGCATCGCCGAGTGGCAGGAAGCGCCAGTAACCCTCCAGGTGACGGAACGGCCCGCGCTTCAGCCTGAGCTGCATCTCGTCGGGGTGACGCTTGCTGTTCACCGTGGTGAACTCCTGGCGGATTGACAGGTAGCCGATCCTCACGGTTGCCTCGGTGGTGGCCTCGTCGCGGAAGTGCAGCTCGGTGCCGGCGCACCAGGGCAGGAACTTGGGATACTGCTCGACGCCATCGACCAGTTCGTACATCTCCGCCGGGGTGTAGGGCACCAGCACGGATTTGACGACTTGCTTCGACATGACGGGAGGGGCGTTTGTGAACGGCCTGTTAAAATACACGAAAACCAGCCTGGAACCCCAGTACACATGAGCATCATCGACAACCGCAAAGCCTTCCACGACTACTTCATTGAGGAAAGGTACGAGGCCGGGCTGGTGCTGGAGGGCTGGGAGGTCAAGTCCATCCGGGCAGGCCGGGTGCAGTTGAAGGAGGCCTACGTGGTGCTGCGCAACGGCGCAGTCTGGCTGATCGGCTGCCACATCAGCCCGCTGGCGACCGCCTCCACCCACATCCATCCCGACCCGACCCGCTCGCGCAAGCTGCTGCTGCATGCCGAGGAGGTCAAGAAGCTGATCGGCAAGGTGGAACGCGCCGGCTATACCCTGGTGCCGCTCGACATGCACTACAGCAAGGGCCGGGTGAAGCTGGAGGTCGGCCTGGGCAAGGGCAAGAAGGAGTACGACAAGCGGAACACCGAGAAAGAGCGTGACTGGCAGCGAGAAAAGCAGCGCCTGATGCGGAGGGAGGCATGAGCCCGGCAAGCGGCGCGCTTTCGGCGCCGGCTCATATCGCGCAGCGATGTGAAGCCGCCAAAGGCGGCGGCCATAGCCAACAGCAGCGCCTGATGCGGAGGGACGTTTGATCTGCGGCGATAGCAAGCCGGTGCGCGGCCGCCCGGAGGTCGCCGGCCTGGCCGATCTTGACCAGTTCGACGAGATCATCGACGTCCGCTCGCCGGGCGAGTTCGCGGCAGACCGCATCCCCGGCGCAATCAACCTGCCGGTCCTGGACGACGAGGAACGCGCCCGGATCGGTACCCTCTACAAGCAGGTCTCCCCGTTCGAGGCCAAGCGCCAGGGTGCCGCCCTGGTCTCGCGCAACATCGCCCATCACCTGGAGACCCATTTCGCTGCGCGGGCCAAGAAGTACCGTCCCCTGGTCTACTGCTGGCGCGGCGGCAGCCGCAGCGGGTCCATGACCCACGTGCTGCGTTCGGTCGGCTGGCAAGCGGCGCAGCTGACGGGCGGCTACAAGGCCTACCGGGCGGCGGTGCTGGCCGACCTGGAGGCCTGGCCGGAGCGCTTCCGCTTCACCGTCGTGTGCGGCCCCACCGGAGTCGGCAAGAGCCGTTTCCTGCGCAGCCTGGACGAACTGGGTGCCCAGGTGCTCGACCTGGAGGCGCTGGCCGCCCACATGGGCTCGGTGCTGGGCGCCGATCCGGAGCGGCCGCAGCCCGGCCAGAAGCTGTTCGAGAGCCTGGTCTGGGACCGCCTGCGGCGCTTCGATCCGGCCCGCCCGGTCTACGTCGAATCGGAGAGCAAGCGGATCGGCGACCTGCACACGCCGGAGACCCTGCTGCGCCAGATGCGCGCCTCGGAATGCATCAACCTGAACGCCCCAGTGCCGGTCCGGGTCGCCCTGCTGAAGGAAGAATACGCCCATTTCCTGGCCGATCCGGCCCGCTTCAACGCCCAACTCGACCGCCTGGTCCAGCTGCGCGGCCACGATACCGTGGCGCGCTGGAAGGCGATGGCCCTGGCCGGCGACTGGGACGCCCTGGTGGCCGATCTGCTGGAACGGCATTACGACCCGGCCTACCAGCGCTCGCTCGGCCGCAACTTCGTGCGCAGCGCCGACGGTCGCGACCTGGAACTCTCCTCGCCCGAGCCGGCCCATATCCGCAGCCTGGCCTCGGGGCTCCTTGACGCCGTCTGAGTGGCTGCCTAAGTTGAGATCGTGACGGGAATCTGACAGGCAATCGCCAATCCGCCCGTCACATTCCCCTCCCCCAACCACTTGCACGAGAGGAACACGATGTCCACAACCTGGATCATGGTGGCCAACGCGAGTCACGCCAAGTTGTTCAGCAACAAGGGACCGAACAAGGGCCTCGAACTCATCAAGGAGCTCGAACACCCGGAGAGCCGCGAAAAGGCGGCCGAACTGGTCAGCGACCGCATCGGCAACTATGCCGGATCCGGCAGCTATGCCCAACCCACCGACCCGAAGGAGCATGAGGCCGAGCGCTTCGCCCTGCAGATCGCCCAGGAACTGGAACAAGGCCGCGTCAACAATGCCTACGAAAAGCTGGTCGTGGTGACCTCGGCGCATTTCATGGGCCTGCTCAACAACCGCATCAGCCAGCAGGTCAAGAACCGCATCAGCGAGAGCATCAACAAGGATTACACCCACCTGCCCGTCAAGGAATTGAGCGGGCACTTGGCCAACCACGTGTTTCTATAGGAGCGCGTATCTTCCGATCAGATCGTAACGTATGCCATCAGGAGTCGACACCGATTCCACCAACACGTAGTCAGCGGCCGACCACGCAATCGGCCTGAAAGCGCCCCACTCGGGCGTATCGGAGACCCGGCCTGTGGCCGGGTCTGCCTTTTGGCAGTCCGCCTTGCGCAGCAAGGTGACATGGGCCTGGTAGGGCCGACGGTCGAACGGTATCGCCAAGTCGGCCAGGGTTCCCTCCAGTTTTCCGACCAGGTCCAGCAGCGCCACCGGCATCGCGCTCGGCGCCAGGAAGGCGACCCGGTTGTGGCGCCAGCAGTCGGCGCGGTCGAATTCGATCTGGAAGGCCGCGGCCTCGATCCCTGCCAGTCTTGCCTGCAGGGCCGGGATGCGGTCGCGGGCCAGGCCGCCGATGAATACCAGGGTCAGGTGGATGGTCTCCGGCCGGGTCGGGCGGCCGGCCAGCGTCGTGTGCAGGCGCCTGCCCTCCTCTGCCAGCCGCCTGCGCACTGGCGCCTGCGGCCAGAGTGCCAGGAACAGCCGGGCCGGCTTCAGTCCTTCCGTATCAGGCATACCGCCTCGGCCGCGATGCCCTCGCCGCGGCCGGTGAAGCCCAGTCGCTCGGTGGTGGTGGCCTTGACATTGACCGCCTCGACGGCGATGCCGAGATCCGCGGCGATATGGCCGCGCATGGCGGGGATGTGGGGCGCCATCCTGGGCGCCTGGGCGATGATGGTGGCGTCGACGTTGCCGGTGCACCAGGACTGCCCGGCCAGCAGAGCGGCGACGTGGCGCAGCAGTTCCCGGCTGTCGATGCCGCGGTAGTGCGGGTCGCTGTCGGGAAAGTGGCGGCCGATGTCGCCCAGACCGGCCGCGCCCAGCAACGCGTCGCAGACGGCGTGCAACAGCACGTCGGCGTCGGAATGGCCGAGCAGGCCCCGTTCGTGCGGGATGTCGACCCCGCCGATGACGAGGCGCCGTCCGGCGGCGAAGGCGTGCACGTCGAAACCGTGGCCGATGCGGATGTCCATGTCTCAGTCTTCCTTCAGATGCAAAACCATGCGCCGGTGCGCTATGCCCGCTTCATCGAATGCCGGTCCCTCGGCGACGAAGCCGAAGCGCCGGTAGAAACCCAGGGCGTGGCACTGGCCATGCAGTTGCACCCGGTCCAGGCCGCGCCGTCGGGCCTCGGCCAGGGCCTGGCCGAGCAGGACGGAACCGATGCCGCGGCCGCGCCAGTCCGCCAGCACCGCCATGCGGCCGATGCGGCCATCCGGGGTCAGGCGGGCGACGCCCACCGCGCCACTCCCCTCCTCGGCCAGGAACCAGGCGCAATCGGGGTCGATCGGTTCCCATTCCATGGCCTCGGGCACGCCCTGTTCCTCGATGAACACGGCACGACGCAC
>JAQVJE010000073.1:0-4599 GCA_028695325.1 Gallionellaceae bacterium | reverse complement strand
TGGTCTGCTTCGCCGGCCACACCGACGTGGTGCCGACCGGCCCGGTCGAACGCTGGACCGACGACCCGTTCCGGCCCACCCTGCGCGACGGCTGCCTGTACGGTCGCGGCGCCGCCGACATGAAGGGCTCGGTGGCTGCTTTCCTGGCCGCCGTGGAGGTCTTCCTGGCGGCCCATCCCGACCACCCCGGCTCGATCGCCTGGCTGATCACCTCGGACGAGGAAGGCCCGGCCGTGGACGGCACCGTGCGCGTGGTCGAGCGCCTGGCCGAACGCGGCGAGCGGCTCGACTACTGCATCGTCGGCGAGCCGACCTGCGCCACGGTATTCGGCGACACCATCAAGAACGGCCGGCGCGGTTCCCTGCATGGCCGCCTGACGGTGAACGGCCAGCAGGGCCACATCGCCTACCCGCACCTGTGCAGGAACCCCATCCACCTGGCCGCGCCGGCCATCGCCGAGATGGCGGCCACGGTCTGGGACCAGGGCAACGAGTACTTCCCCGCCACCACCTGGCAGGTCTCCAACATCCGCGGCGGCACCGGCGCTACCAATGTGGTGCCGGGCACGGTGGATATCGTGTTCAACTTCCGCTTCTCCACCGCCAGTACGGTCGAGGGCCTGCAGGACAGGGTGCAGGCGATCCTGGACCGCCACGGCCTCGACTACGCACTGGAATGGGAGGTCGGCGCCCAGCCCTTCCTGACCCCGAGGGGAAGACTGGTCGATGCGCTGGTCGCGGCGATACTGGACACCACTGGCGTGGCGACCGAACTGTCGACCACCGGCGGCACCTCGGACGGCCGCTTCATCGCGGACATCTGCGACGAGGTGGTGGAGTTCGGCCCGATCAACAAGACCATCCACCGCATCGACGAGTGCGTCGGCATTGACGAACTCGAACAACTGGCGACGATCTACCGCCGCACCCTGGAGAAACTGCTCGATGTTTGACGCCGCCGTCCGAGAACTGCATAGCGTGCGTGACTGGCTGCGCTTCGCCGTGTCGCGCTTCAACGAGGCCGGCCTGTTCTTTGGCCACGGCAGCACCGACGCCTACGACGAGGCGGCCTATCTGATCCTGCACACCCTGCGCCTGCCGATCGACCGCCTCGACCCCTTCCTGGATGCCCGCGTGCTGCCCGAGGAGGCGGTCCGCCTGGCCGACATCCTGCGCCGGCGCACCGAGCAACGCCTGCCGGCCGCCTACCTGACCGGCGAGGCCTGGTTGCAAGGCTACCGCTTCCGGATCGATACACGCGTCATCGTGCCACGCTCCTTCCTGGCGCCCATGATCCTGGAGCAGTTCCATCCCTGGCTGGCCGAGCCGGAACGGGTCCGGCATGCCCTCGACCTGTGCACCGGCTCGGGCTGCCTGGCCATCCTGCTGGCCGAGGCCTTCCCGGACGCCATGGTGGACGCCGCCGACCTGTCCGATGATGCCCTCGCGGTGGCCCGTGCCAACGTCGAGGATTATGGCCTGGAATCGCGTGTGCGCCTGATCCGCTCCGACCTGTTCGGCCATCTGGGCGGCCAGCGCTACGACCTCATCGTGACCAACCCTCCCTACGTCGACGCCGAGGCGATGGCCGCCCTGCCGCCGGAATACCGGCACGAGCCGGAACTGGCCCTGGCCTCCGGCCCGGACGGCCTCGACGCCGTGCGGACCATACTGCGCGAGGCGCCCAAGCATCTCAATCCGGGCGGCCTGCTGGCGGTGGAATTGGGCCACAACCGGGCCGCCCTGGAGGCGGCCTTCCCCAACCTGGAACTGATGTGGCCCGAGGTCGAGTGGGACGCCGACACCGTCTTCCTGGCCCACCGTGAACAACTGCTGACTGGACTCTGACATGGAACAAATCGACCTATTCCTTACCTCGCTAGCCTCTTTCTGGGGCCAGCTGGCGGCCTTCGCGCCCAAGCTCATGGCCGCCCTGGTCCTGCTCGTCGTCGGCTGGATCCTGGCCCGGCTGGCGCGCAGCGGGGTCACCCACCTGCTCCGGCTACTCAACTTCGAGCGCGCCACAGAGAAGTCCGGTCTGGAGGCCTTCCTCAAGCATGCCGGCCTGGAAGTCTCGGTGGCCGCCATACTGGGCAGCCTGGTCTACTGGCTGATCATCCTGGTGATGATCGTCTTCGTCGCCAGCTCGCTCGGCCTCGACGTGGTGGCGGACCTCTTCAACCGGGTGGTGCTCTACATACCCAACGTCATCGTCGCCATCCTGGTGCTGGTGTTCGGCACCATACTGGCCCGCTTCATCAACCGCTTGGTGTTCGCCTGGCTGTCCAACGTGGAGTTCGAAGGCGCCCTGACCGTCTCGACCTTCTCCGAATACGCCATGCTGGTGTTCGTCTTCTTCATGGCCATGGAGCAGCTGCAGATCGCCAACGAACTGCTCACCGCCGCCTTCGTGATCGCCTTCGGCGCCATCGGCCTGGCCTTCGCCATCGCCTTCGGCCTGGGCGGCCGCGACTGGGCCGCCCGCGTCATCCAGGAGCACACCCGCAAGGGCGGCCAGGACTAGAGCAGGATCCCGGCCTGGGGGCCGGCCTGCGCCGCCATGCGGCGTGCCCGGAGCCAGGGCCTAGCCGTTGCCCCGGCCCTGGATGCGCCGGCGGTAGGGATGGCCGACCTTGCTGGCGTCCTCGCCGCGACGGCCGAGCGGCTTGTTGGCTGGCTGGTCGGCCGTCAGTCCGCACCATTTCAGCAGCTCGCGCACCTGGGCGTCGGTAAGGTCGAGGAACATGCCGCGCTTGACCTTGGGCGGCATGGCGACCGGCCCGAAGCGGACCCGGATCAGGCGGCTGACGGTGAGTCCCAGGGCCTCGAACAGCCGGCGCACCTCGCGGTTGCGGCCTTCCCGGATGACCAGCTGGTACCATTGGTTGGCGCCCTCGCCGCCGGCCGCGAAGATGCTGTCGACCTGGGCGACGCCGTCGTCCAGCTCGATACCGGCGGTGAGCCGGTCCATGTGTTCCCGGGTCAGCTCGCCCAGCACGCGCACGGCGTACTCGCGCTCCACCTCGTAGCGGGGGTGCGACAGGCGGTTGGCCAGTTCGCCGCTGGTGGTGAAGATCAGCAGGCCCTCGGTGTTGAAGTCCAGGCGGCCGACCGAGATCCAGCGCTGGCCCTTCAGGCGCGGCAGCTTGTCGAACACGCTGGTCCGGCCCTCGGGGTCGTCGCGCGAGACGATCTCGCCGTCCTGCTTGTGATAGATCAGCACCTTGGGCAAGACCTCTTCCCAGACCAGCTTGACCGCCCTCCCCTTTATCTTGACCAGGTCGTCCGGGCCGACACGGTCGCCCACCTTGGCCGGCAGGCCGTTGACGGTGACCGCGCCACTCTCGATCAGGGCCTCCATGTCGCGCCGCGAACCGACGCCGGCCGCCGCCAGCATCTTGTGCAGCTTCTCGCTGCGCGTCTCGGCGTTGGGGTCATTCTTCAGCGGTCGTCCGAGGAAGGAATATCTGGGCATGGGGTCATCCGGTTCATTGAAGTTGTTCTTGTGCGCTGGCGCCGGCCTGGTCGGCGAGCAGTGTTTCCCGGGCCAGTTCTGGCAGGGGTGGCAGTTCCGCCAGGGCCCTCAGGCCGAGGTCGCCGAGGAACTGCCGGGTGGTGGCGAACAGGGCCGGCCGGCCCGGCACGTCCTTGTGGCCGACCACCTCGATCCAGCCGCGATCTTCCAGGGTCTTGATGATCTGGCTGTTCACCGCAACCCCGCGTATTTCCTCGATGTCGCCCCGGGTAACAGGTTGACGATAGGCGATGATGGCCAGGGTTTCCAGCACCGCGCGCGAGTATTTCGGCGGCTTTTCCGGGTTCAGGCGGTCCAGGTAGGCCTGGTATTCCGGTCGGGTCTGGAAACGCCAGCCCTCGGCCACCTGGGTCAGTTCGACGCCGCGGCCCTGCCACTCCTGGCGCAGTTCATCGAGGGCGCGACGGATGAGGTCGTTGTGCAGTTCATCCTCGAACACCCGCCTCAGTTCGCCCAGGGTGAGCGGTACCGTGGCGCCGAGCAACACGGTCTCGAGCACGCGCTTGACGTCTTCGGGGTTATTGATCGACATGGCAGAGGCTGGCATGGATGGGGGCGAATGGCTCGGTCTGCATGATGTCGATCAACCGTTCGCGGGTGAGTTCCAGCAGGGCCAGGAAGGTTACCACCAGTTCGGGCCGGCCGGCATCCGCCGGGAACAGGTCGGTGAACAGCGAGCGTCCCTTCTCGCGGAGTTCCTTCAGTATGCGGCTCATGTGCTCGCGCACCGACAGTTCCTGGCGGCCGATGCGGTGGTGGGTGTTCATCCGGGCCCGACGCAGTATGTCGGCCCAGGCCGCCATCAGGTCGTCGGTGTTGACCTGGGGCATCCGCTTCACCGCCAGGCGGTCCAGGTAGACGGTGACCATCTGGAAGTCGCGGCCGAGCTGCGGCATGGCGTCGAGGCGCTGGGCGCCCAGCTTGATCTGCTCGTATTCCAGCAGGCGGCGCACCAGCTCGGCGCGCGGGTCGTGTTCCTCGCCCTCCTCCGCCTTCTCCGGCCGCGGCAGCAGCATGCGCGACTTGATCTCGATCAGCATGGCCGCCATGACCAGGTACTCGGC
>JAQVJE010000247.1 GCA_028695325.1 Gallionellaceae bacterium | reverse complement strand
CGATCGACGGCAGAACGATGCCGCGCTGAAGTCCGGCGAGGATCGTCTGTTCTCGTCCTACCAGGTCACGCGCGACCTGAAGCTCTGGATCATCACCGAATGGGATCGCAGCGTCACCACGCTGCTGCTGCCCAGCGAATACTGATCCGCATCCAGCGGTCTCGTGCCGCTTCTTTCTTCCCACCCAGGGGCATGTCACCGCCCCGTGGGGGAGGTGCATGCCCCATTGCTTTGGAGCATCACCATGTCCCTCGATCTCGAAACCGTTCCCGAAACCGCTGTGCAGGGCGACCTGCTCGAAGCGGCCGCTTCACCCCTCACGCTCAGCCTGCAGGACTTCGTATCGGAGTTCGGCGACGAGCTGCTCGATTCGCTCAACCGCGCCAATCCGCCGGTCTACACCGGCCAGGTGCGGGTGCATCGGCAACTGATCCTCGCCGCGCTCAAGCGCAAGCTGTTCCCGGCGCAAGCCGATGTGGTCCACGCCGTCACCGAGCTGTTGGTCGATCGCGGCGAACGCGCCGCGATCGTCAATGGCGAGATGGGCTGCGGCAAGACGACGGTGGGTATTGCCACCGCCGCCGTGCTCAACGCCGAAGGCTACCGCCGTACCCTCGTTCTGTCTCCGCCGCACCTGGTCTACAAGTGGCGGCGCGAGATCCAGGAGACGGTGGCCGGTGCCAAGGTCTGGGTGCTCAATGGCCCGGACACGCTGGTCAAGCTGCTGAAACTGCGCGAGCAATTGGGCGTGCCGGCGCAGGGCCAGGAGTTCTTCGTCCTGGGCCGAGTGCGGATGCGGATGGGGTTCCACTGGAAACCTGTCTTCGTTCGACGGCGCACGCCTCACGGCGACGTGGGGGGCTGCCCGGATTGCGGGCATGTCATCACCGACCTCGACGGCGAGCCGATCAACCCGGTCGAACTCGAAGCCGAAGAGTCCCGCCGCAAGTGCAGCCACTGCCGTGCACCGCTGTGGTCCTTGATCCGTCCCAGAGGCCTGTCCGCCAGCGACCAGTCCTCGACCGTGCTCAAGGCACTGAAGCGTATTCCAACCATCGGGGAAGTCACCGCGCAGAAGCTGATGCAGAAGTTCGGTGACGCCTTCCTCGCGTCGATGCTCGGGGACAACATCCACGAGTTCATCAACCTGATGGATGGCAACGGCGAGCTGGTCTTCTCGGACCGGCAAGCCCATCGCATGGAACGCGCGATGGCCAACATGGAGTTCGGCTTCGGCGAGGGCGGCTACCAGCCGTCCGAGTTCATCAAGAGGCAGCTTCCCCAAGGCACGTTCGACCTGCTCATCGCCGACGAGGCACACGAGTACAAGAACGGCGGCTCCGCACAGGGCCAGGCCATGGGGGTGTTGGCGGCCAAGGCGCGCAAGACGCTGCTGCTCACCGGCACGCTGATGGGCGGCTACGGCGACGACCTGTTCCACCTGCTGTTCCGAGCCCTGCCGGGGCGGATGATCGAAGACGGCTACCGGCCGACGAAGAGCGGCAGCATGACCTCGGCCGCGATGGCGTTCATGCGCGATCACGGTGTCTTGAAGGACATCTATTCCGAGAGCACCGGCACGGCGCACAAGACGGCCAAGGGCACCAAGGTATCGGTGCGCACGGTCAAGGCGCCGGGTTTCGGTCCCAAGGGCGTGCTGCGGTGCGTCCTGCCGTTCACGGTCTTCCTCAAGCTGAAGGACATCGGTGGCAACGTGCTGCCCTCTTACGACGAGGAGTTCCGCGAAGTCGCGATGGACACGGCGCAGGCTGCGGCCTACCGCGATCTGGCGGGTCGGCTGACCCAGGAGCTGAAGCAGGCCCTGGCGAAGCGCGACACGACGCTGCTCGGTGTGGTCCTCAACGTTCTGCTGGCCTGGCCGGACTGCTGCTTCCGGTCGGAAACGGTGGTGCATCCGCGCACGCGCAACACCTTGGCGTTCGTCCCGGCTCAGTTCAACGAGCTGGAGGTGATGCCCAAGGAGCGCGAGCTGATCGAGATCTGCAAGCGGGAGAAGGCAGAAGGTCGCAAGACCCTGGTTTACTCGGTCTATACCGGCACACGCGACACCACGTCGCGTTTGAAGGTGCTGCTGGAGCAGGAAGGCTTCAAGGTGGCGGTACTGCGCGCGAGCGTGGATGCCTCCCGCCGGGAAGACTGGATCGCCGAGCAGTTGGACCGTGGCATCGACGTGCTCATCACCAATCCCGAGCTGGTGAAAACCGGCCTGGACCTGCTGGAGTTTCCGACGATCGTGTTCCTCCAGTCGGGCTACAACGTGTATTCGCTGCAGCAGGCCGCCCGGCGCTCCTGGCGCATCGGCCAGAAGCAGCCGGTGCGCGTGATCTACCTCGGCTACGCCAACTCCTCGCAGATGACCTGCCTGGGGCTGATGGCCCGGAAGATCATGGTGTCGCAGAGCACGTCGGGCGACGTGCCGGAGTCCGGGCTCGATGTCCTGAATCAGGACGGAGACTCGGTGGAAGTCGCGCTGGCACGACAGTTGGTGTGCTGACCCTCACTGCTTCACTTCGACGGCTCCTACGGGGGCCGTTCTTTTTTGGTCATCCTGACGGCGACATCGATCCGGGAAGTGGAAGACAGGGCCTCATTCACCGCCATGGGCCATGCGGGTCGCCTCGTAGGCCTGCATGTGTGCAA
>JAQVJE010000072.1:2730-11471 GCA_028695325.1 Gallionellaceae bacterium | reverse complement strand
TGAACACCGACCACACGCTGGAGGAGGTCGGCAAGCAGTTCGACGTCACCCGCGAGCGCATCCGCCAGATCGAGGCCAAGGCCCTGCGCAAGTTGCGCCATCCGTCGCGTTCCGAACGGCTGCGCAGTTTCCTCGATTGACCTTACCCCGGGGCAGATGACCGCCCCGCCGGGCCTGTAGCTCAGTTGGTTAGAGCAGAGGACTCATAATCCTTTGGTCCAGGGTTCAAGTCCCTGCGGGCCCACCAAGTAGTAGAGCGGCTTCCAGCGATGGAAGCCGTTTTTGTTTTTGAGTTAGTAGCCGCATAGTAGCCAGCGTTCGCAAGTCTCAGCTGGCTTCATAGCTGTTTATAAGCAACGGTTTGGCGCGCTCGAAGTCGCCCCGGTTCTTGATCGAAATTTCCAGGTCGCCGGTGCCGAAATGGCCGATCTTGGATACGTCGCGCGTGAACCCGGCCTCCAATGCCACGCTCTCGGGGGCGACCTTCACGTAGACCAGCAACTTGCCAGCGTTGGGATGCACCTCCACGCAGGCAAAGTTCTTGATGCGCCGGAAGGCGAAGTAGAACTGTAGTTCCTTCTCCTGCACGTCCTCGCCCAGGGCCAGCAGGAAGGCCTTCAACTCCTCGTACAAATCCTTCAAGTCCTGTGGTGCCTGGTTCAAGTACTCGGCCACCGTCTTGTAGATCGTCTTGCCCCCCTTCTTGGTCGGCGGAGGTTCCATGTCGCCGCTGGCAGTGGTGGCGTTGACCAGGTCCAGCAACAGTAAGTCGGTGCCGTAATGGCGGTAGCGGATCAGCTCGATATTGCGGTTGATTTGCTGCACCGCATGTTGGTCGTATTTGGTGAAATCCCCAGCGATGCACAACAGCCGGGTGCCGTTCCAGGCGATCTTGTCGGCGATCTCCTTGCCCAGCTTGTCCATTACCAGCAAGGTGAACTCCGCCTTGTGGTCCAGCAGCCAGTCAAGATAGAACAAGCCCTGGTTGATCACGTTCTCGTTCAGCGCACGCTTGTACTCGATGATCACCGGGCTGTTGTTCTCGTCCAGTCCGAGCGAATCGATGCGCCCGCCGTGCGTCTTGCCGGTGGCGTATTCGGTGGCCAGGAAACGGACGCCAAGAAAGGCGTCGAGATGCTGCTCCAGCAAGGTCTGAATGGATTTCTCGACGGCGGCGGAATGGCCCTCCAACTCCTGGACGACCTTGCCGGCAATCCGGAACAGCTTGATGTCGCTCATTCTCTAAGCCCTTTTCAGCCGTCTATACAGTGCACCTCACAAGCTGCATTACTATGTGATACGCCGGCTCGTAAATATCGTTGTCCCGATCAAGATCGTCGAGGATTTGGTTGATGAGCATGTTTGCTTAATCCGATGTTTATAAATAATCCCTGGGCGATCGAATGATTATTACGCGAGTCGAACCCACTTGGCCGCGCGCCCCTTGCCCGTGGGCTCGATAAGCCTCTCATCCTTCATCTGCCGCAGCACCAGCCTCACCATGTCCCGCGAGATGCCAGGGCAGGCAGCTTCCAGTTCGGAGATGGAAAACGGTTGGTTGCGACTGAGTACGGCCTCCCTTACCTGTTCGGTTTTTCCGCCCCGGCCGTAGTGAACCGTGCCGATGCGTTCCTCGAATTCCCGATAAGCGCGCAGCAGGATACCCCAGAAATAATCCAGCCAGGGCTTGATGTCGTGCTGGCCTTCGTGCCAGCCCTGGGAGCTTTTTTCGAGGGTCTCGTAATAGCTTTCCTTGCTGTCTTCGATGACCCGCTCCAGGCTGATGTAGCGTCCGACTTCATAGCCGAACTGGTAGAGCAGCATGAGCGTCAGCAAACGGGCCATGCGGCCGTTGCCGTCCGGGAAGGGGTGGATGCAGAGGAAGTCCAGGATTGCCAGGGGCAGGATGACCAGGGGGTCCTGGATGCTTCGATCCACGGCCTCGCCATAGTGGCGGGCCAGGGCTTCCACCGCTTCCGGCGTGAGGTGGGCCGGTGTGGGGCGGAAACGTATGCGCACACTGCCATCCGGCTGGCGTTCGATGATGTCGTTATCGGTTTGCTTCCACCGTCCGCCAGGGTTGGGCATGTAGCGGTACATCATGGCATGCAGTTGCAGCATGATGTTCGGCGTAAAGGCCATGTCCCGCGCCGATTCATGGATCAGCGCCAGTGCATCGCGATAGCCCGCGACTTCCTGCTCGGAACGGTCCTTGGGCAGGGTGTTTTTGAGCACGATGGCCTTTAGGCGGCTGGCTGCCACCGTTACCCCTTCCAGGCGGTTGGATGATTCGCTGGATTCGACCACGGCGACTTGGCGCAGCCGCTTCAGGGCCTCGGGCGCCTGCTGGTAGAAAAGCGTCTGCTTGCCGCGATACTCGCCTATGGCCCGGAGGGTGGCGAGTTGGGTGGCGTCGAATCGAAGTCCGGCCAGGAAGGCGGGGGCCAATGAGTGCATAGGTCGGTTACCGTTTGCTCAGGTTGAAATAGGGTAATCGCAGGCGTAGAATGGGGCAATGATGTTGTTATTACCCCATTGTTGCGAGTCATTACCCTGTTTCCGGTGGCACGCTGTTTGGCGGTGTCCGTACAGTTGTTGACACGAGTCCGAGGGGGAATATCGCATAGAGCCAGGAATACACTTGCGACATCGATGCAATGGTGGACCAGTGGCAGTGTCAAGCAACTGCCATCGGCCAACTGTTGAGTTTTCCCCCAGAACTGCACTCTTTTTCCCTTGTACTTGAATTATTTTTTTCTAGTCTCTCACCCCACCTGCCAAACCTCAACCGACACCCTATGCCATGGATTGACGCTGCTCTTGAGTCCGCCGATGCGGGCCTCCAGGCGTTTGCCCTGGTCGAGCAGGCGGGCTGTGGCGGCATTGTGGCTGCGTGGCAGGTAGCCCAATTTGCGGCCCAGCCAGTCGATGCGGATGGCGTTGCCGTCGTGCGGGTTGCCTGGCTCGCGCACCAGTTCGAGGCTGTCGCCGACGGTGAGGTAGGACCACAGTTCATCGCCATCGTGGTGCTCGAAGCCGGCCAGCGGGCAGCGCTGGATCAGCTGGCGGGGTGGTCCGGCGCGGGCGGCGGCGGGCAGGGCGATCAGGCCGAGCAGGCGGGCCAGGGTATTGAAGAAGTCGCGGCGGGTCATGCGGGGCTCCTGGTAACGAATGGCCACCGTCTACTCCGGCCCCTTCTGACCCGAAGGGGAGGGGAGTGGTGGGTGTGGCCTTCGTTTTACCCGGGGCCGTGCTTGGAAGCTGAGCCTGGTTTGTTGTGTTAGCCCAAATGCAGGGCCTGGATTCCCGCCTGCGCGGGAACGACGGGCCAGGTCAGTCGTATTGTCGCGCGGCCTCGCGCAGGCGGCGGGCGACTTCGGCGCGCAGGTCGGCCGGGGCGATGACCTCGACCTCGGGGCCGTATTTGAGTATGTCGAGGATGAGTTCACGCGGGTCGGCGTAGGGCAGTGCGCGTTCGAAGCGGCCGTCGGCGAGCCAGCGGTCTTCTTGGTCGGGGTGCCAGGTCTCGTCGGCGATCCAGCGGGCGCGTGCGGCGCTGAAGCGGAGCACGGCATGGCCCGTGGCGGGACCGGCGAAGATGCCGTAGGTGGCCCGGTAGTGGCCGTCGAGTCCGGCTTCGTCGAGGTCGCGCGCTGGTTGGTCGAGGGCGCGAGCGGCGCGTATGCGGTCGAGGGCGAAGCTGCGCAGGCCGTCCTTCTGGTGGCACCAGGCATCCAGGTACCAGTTGTCGCGGTAGTGCACCAGGCGCTGGGGCGAGACCTCACGTGTGCTGACCGCGTCGCGCTCGCGGCCGTGGTATTCGATGGCCAGGCGCTGCCGTTGCGCGGTGGCCCCCGCCACGGTTTGGAAGATGCGGGTGTCGGGCTGGCGCGCGGCCATGCGCAGGATGCGCAGGCGACGGGCGAGTTCGCCGTCGCCCAGGTGGGCCTGGCCGAGCAGCTTGTCGATCCGCTGCTTCAGGGGGGCGAGCTGGCCGTCGAGCAGGCCGGGCTGGGCCTCGGCGAGCAGTTGCTGGGCGGCGCTCAAGGCAAGCAGTTCGGAGGGCGTGAACCACAGGCCGGGCAGCTCGAAGGCGTCACGGCTGTAGCGGTAGCCGCCCGCCTCCTTGTCGAACTCGATGGGGGCGTCGAAGAAGTCGCGCATCTCGGCCAGGATGCGGGTCAGGGTGGCGCGCGAGCATTCCAGCTCGGCCTCCAGCTGGGCGCGCGGGATGGGGTAGCGGCGGCAGGCGAGGATCTGGTGCAGCTTGAAGATGCGCTGCATGCGGTCCATCAGACGCCCTTCGGGGTTTCGTCATGCCCGCTAACACGGGCATCCAGGGTTTTTCCGGGCTGGATACCCGCCTGCGCGGGTATGACGGTCAAGGTCATCAGATGACCCCGGGGATGACCTGCTTGGTGACCGCGACGGCGATCAGGTAGCCGATGGTGGCCAGGGCGGCGGCGAAGTAGAGGGCGCGCCGGGTCTTGGTCCGGCCGCGCTTCAAGGCCATGGTGCCCAGGTAGATGTAGAGCAGCAGGCCGATGATCTTGGCGATCAGCCAGGGGTGGGCGAGGGGGTTGAGGCCGCCAGCCACCAGCATGGCGATGGCGGCGGTGAGCAGCAGGGTGTCGTTGAGGTGCGGCACCACCCGCACCCAGCGGTCCTGTAGCCGCGGCGAGTCGAGCAGCATCCAGATACCGCGCGTGAGGAAGAGGCCGAAGGTGATGTAGACGGTGCCGACGTGGATCAGCTTGAGCAGGTCATAGGCCATGGTGCCTCCGTGTGGCGCCGGCTCAGCGCCACTGCCGGCAGTAGTCGATCAGTCCGTTGGTGGAGGCATCGTGCCCCCTGGCCGGCTTGTCCGCCTTGATTTCGGGCAGGATCACGCGAGCCAGCTGCTTGCCCAGTTCGACACCCCACTGGTCGTAGGAGTTGACGTTCCAGATCACCCCCTGCACGAAGACCTTGTGCTCGTACAGCGCGATCAGGCGGCCCAGGGTGCGCGGCGTCAGGCGGCGGTAGAGCAGGGTGTTGGTGGGCTGGTTGCCGGGGAAGACCTTGTGCGGCAGCAGATCCTTGATGTCGGCCTTGGCCAGGCCGGCCGCTTCCAGTTCGGCGCGTGCCTCGTCGGCGGTCTTGCCCTTCATCAGGGCCTCGGTTTGGGCGAAGCAGTTGGCGAGCAGGATCGCGTGCTGGTCGGCCACTGGATTCTGCGGCTCGGCGGCGGCCAGGAAGTCGCACGGCACTAGCTTGGTGCCCTGGTGGATGAGCTGGTAGAAGGCGTGCTGGCCGTTGGTGCCCGGCTCGCCGAACAGGACCGGCCCGGTGGAGACCTTGACCGGCTTGCCCTCGCGGTTCACCGACTTGCCGTTCGACTCCATGTCGAGCTGCTGCAAATAGGCGGGGAAGCGGGCCAGGTACTGGTCGTAGGGCAGCACCGCGTAGCTTTGCGCGTCCCAGAAGTTGTTGTACCAGAGGCCGATCAGGGCCATCAGCACCGGCATGTTGCGGTCCAGCGGTGCGCTGCGGAAGTGCTCGTCCATGTCGAAGCCGCCGGCCAGCAGTTCCTCGAAGTTGTCCATGCCGACGTAGAGGGCGATGGGCAGGCCGATGGCGGACCAGAGGGAATAGCGGCCGCCCACCCAGTCCCAGAAGCCGAACATGTTGGCGGTGTCGATGCCGAACCGGCTCACCTCGGCGGCATTGGTGGAGACGGCGACGAAGTGTTTCGCCACCGCCTCCGGCTTCTTCGCGCTCTTCAGGAACCAGGCCCGCGCGGCGTGGGCGTTGGCCAATGTTTCTTGCGTCGTGAAGGTCTTGGAGGCGACCACGAACAGGGTGGTCTCGGGCCGCACCCGTTTGAGCACCTCGGCGAGATGGGTGGGATCGACGTTGGAGACGAAATGGGCGCCGAGGCCCTTCTTCGCGTAGGGGGCGAGGGCCTGGCAGACCATGGCCGGGCCGAGGTCGGAGCCGCCGATGCCGATGTTGACGATGTCGGTGATCCTGTCGCCCTTGTAGCCGCGCCACTTGCCGGAACGGACCTGGCCGGTGAAGGCGCGCATGCGCTTGAGCACTTGGCGCACCTCCGGCATGACGTCCTGGCCGTCGACCATGACCGGGCGGTCGGAGCGGTTGCGCAGGGCGGTGTGCAGGACGGCGCGGTCCTCGGTCAGGTTGATCCTGTCGCCATTGAGCATGGCCTCGCGCATCAGTTCGACCTTGTGCTCCTTGGCCAGGCGGACCAGCAGCTTCAGGGTGTCGGCGTCGACCAGGTTCTTCGAGTAGTCGAGCAGGAGGTCGTCGAGGCGGAGGGAGAAGCGCTGGAAGCGTTTCTTGTCCTGGGCGAACAGGTCGCGCAGGTGGCGGCCTTGCCAGGCCTTGCGGTGGTCCTTGAGCAGGCGCCAGGTGTCGGGGGCTTTCATCGGGCTGTCCTTAGTCTTGTCGGTCAAGTATACCGCCGCGCCGAGAGCAGCAGGTTGCGCGGGGTGAGGTCAGGCGGGCAGAAGGGCGCGACGGTGACGGCGTAGCCGTGCCGCTCCAGGTAGACCGCCATGTCCATCAGCAGCCAGACCTCCAGGGGCCGGCGGAAGGCCAGGCGGGCGAGTTGCAGGCGCAGCATGCGGGCAGCGCGGGCGTGGCCGATGGCCTCAAAGCGGGTAAACAGGTCTGGTCGCGCCGGCGCGGGCATGACGATGTTGGCGCGTTCCCGCATGCGCTCGACGAATTCCGCGAACGTACCCCGCAGCCAGGCCTCCGGCACGGGCGGGAAGGGCGTGTAGGCGGTCTCGCCGGTCAGCGCCTTGCGCAGTTCCACCCAGCCGAGCTTCCAGGCCAGGGCCTGGCGCGACTGCCGGCGCTGCTTCGCCGAGGCGGTGACCGTCTCGGTGACGGCCAGGCGCAGGTCGTCGTGGCTGAGAGTCAGCCCGGTCGGGTTGAGCGGCCGGTAGTGCGCGTGCACGGTGCGGTAGTAGCAGCAGGGCGCGACATCGATGGCCGGGCTGGCCTCGGCGACCGCGCCGGCGACCAGGCGGGTGTGCAGGTCGCCGCAGGCGTGCAGGGCGATGGCGTGGCGGCCGGCCAGGTGGCGGATCGATCCTGCGGCCAGGGCGTCGGCGCGGATGAAGTGCTGCCTGCAGTCGACCCGGGCGTGCCGGGCCAGGTCCTCGCCGGCGTCGCACAAGGCGTTGTCGATCTCCAGGCTGGCCACCGGCCAGTGCCAGCGGTGCGCCAGCAGGCGGCCCAGGTGTCCCTTGCCGGCGCACCACTCCAGCAGGGGCGCGCGCGGCGCGCCCAGGGCGGTGGCGTAGGCCTTGATCTGGGCCTGCTTGCGGCCGGGGATGTCGGTGTACAGCCTGCCCTCGTCCGCGGGCGGGGGAGGCGATACGGCGGGCAGGTCGATCAGCGCGGCCAGTTCGGCCAGCGCCGGCACGAACCGCCCAAGCAGCGCGATCAGCCCTTGATTGTCGGCGCTGAGTGCATCGACGGCCGCGTCATCCAGCCCCAGCAGTTCGGCGGCCAGCGCCGGATGATCCGCGCACCAGTCTGGCGTCTCGACCTTGAACGGCTGCGGCCGCCAGAGGGCCTGGAAGCCCAGCAGCAGGGCCTCCAGGCGGGCCTTGCGCTCGGCGTGGGTCAATCGGCGATCAGGATGATGCCGGCCAGCGGCGGCAGGGTGACCACCAGGGAGTGCGCAAAGCCCATCCAGGGCTGGTCCTCGGCCAGGAGGCCGGCGCCGTTACCGGTGTTGGAGCCGGCGTACCAGGCCGAGTCGCTGTTGAATATCTCGCGCCACACGCCGGGCGCCGGGCAGCCGATGCGGTAGCCGTCGCGCGGCACCGGGGTGAAGTTGAAGGCGCAGATCACGACGCGGCCCTGGCGGTCGCGGCGCAGGAAGGACAGCACCGACTGGTCGGCATCGTGGCAGTCGATCCAGGCGAAGCCGTCGTGGCTGAAGTCCAGCTCGTGCAGCTGCGGCAACTCGCGATAGAGCCGGTTGAGGTCCTTCAGGCAGCGCTGCACGCCCTGGTGCCAGTGGGTCTCCAGCAGGCTCCAGTCGAGCTCCCAGGCGTCGTTCCATTCCCGCCCCTGGCCGAACTCGTTGCCCATGAAGTTGAGTTTCTTGCCCGGCGAGGCCATCTGGTAGGCCAGCAAGAGACGCAGGTTGGCGAACTTCTGCCAGGCGTCGCCCGGCATCTTGCCGAGCAGCGAGCCCTTGCCGTGCACCACCTCGTCGTGGGAGAAGGGCAGGACAAAGTTCTCCGAATAGGCATACAGCTGGCCGAAGGTGAGGTTGTTGTGGTGGTAGCGGCGGAACACCGGGTCGAGGCTGGCATAACTCAGGGTGTCGTTCATCCAGCCCATGTTCCACTTCATCGAGAAGCCGAGACCGCCGACGTAGGTGGGCCGCGACACCATTGGCCAGGCGGTCGATTCCTCGGCGAAGGTCAGCGCGCCGGGGTGGCGCTCATGCACCATGGCGTTCATCTCACGCAGGAAACTGATTGCCTCCAGGTTCTCGCGGCCGCCGTACTTGTTGGGCAGCCACTCGCCGGCCTTGCGCGAGTAGTCGAGGTAGAGCATGGAGGCGACGGCGTCGACCCGCAGGCCGTCGAAGTGGTATTCGCGCAGCCAGTAGTCGGCGCTGGCGAGCAGGAAGCCCTTCACCTCGTTGCGGCCGTAGTTGAAGATGTGGGTGCCCCAGTCCTGGTGCACGCCCAGGCGCGGATCCTCGTGCT
>JAQVJE010000072.1:0-2630 GCA_028695325.1 Gallionellaceae bacterium | reverse complement strand
TCGAAGTGGTATTCGCGCAGCCAGTAGTCGGCGCTGGCGAGCAGGAAGCCCTTCACCTCGTTGCGGCCGTAGTTGAAGATGTGGGTGCCCCAGTCCTGGTGCACGCCCAGGCGCGGATCCTCGTGCTCGTACAGGGCCGAGCCGTCGAAACGGGCGAGTGCCCAGGCGTCCATGGGGAAGTGGCCCGGCACCCAGTCCAGGATGGCGCCGAGGCCGGCCTGGTGGCAGGCGTCGATGAGGTACTTGAGGTCGTCCGGGCTGCCGAAACGCGAGGAGGCGGCGAAATAGCCGGTGGTCTGGTAGCCCCAGGATTCGTCGAGCGGGTGCTCGGTGATGGGCAGGAGTTCGATGTGGGTGTAGCCCATGTCGCGCACGTAGGGTACCAGGGCGTCGGCCAGCTCGCGGTAGTTGTAGACGCGGCCGTCCGGATGGCGGCGCCAGGAGCCGGCGTGGATCTCGTAGATGTTCATGGGCGCGGTGAGCCAGTCGGCCTGGGCGCGCCGCGCCAGCCAGTCGTCGTCGCCCCACGGGTGGGCGCTCGGCGCCGGTACCATGGCGGCGGTGCCCGGCCGCTTCTCGAAGCGTTGCGCGTAGGGGTCGGCCTTGACCAGGATGGCGCCGCTGTCGCGGTTGCGGATCTCGAACTTGTACAGGTCGCCCGGTTGCAGGCCGGGGATGAACAGTTCCCACACCCCGGAGCCGCCGCGCGCCCGCATCATGTGCAGGCGGCCGTCCCAGCGGTTGAAGCTGCCCACCACCGATACCCGCTCGGCGCTCGGCGCCCAGACCGCGAAGCGGACGCCCTCGATGCCCTCGTGCACGGCAGGGTGGGCGCCCAGGGTGTTGTAGGCCTCCAGGAGACGGCCCTCGCCGAACAGATAGAGCTCCTGCTCCGTGAGGACGGGCGGCAGGGAATAGGGATCGACGATGTCGAACTCGCGGCCGTCCTCGCGGATGCGCAGGCGGATCGGCCTGCGCGGGGCCTGCTCGCCGCGCCACTCGAACAGGCCGCGTTCGTCGACCCGCGCCAGGGCGGCCGTGCCGTCGGGCAGCAGCAGGGTGACCGTCTCGGCATGCGGCCGCAGCACCCGCAGCACCGGCCGGCCATGCTCGGAATGCAGGCCCAGGATGGCGAAGGGGTCGTGGTGGCGGGCGGTGAGCAGGCGCTCGGTACTTGATATATGCATGGATTGGCCGGTGTCTTTTGTAACGGGATGTCGGTAGCATTATCCGCCATGCGGCCCGAGGCGGCGTCGCCACGGGCCTGGTGCCCGCATACTATAGTCAAAACCGACGCAACAAATTGCGTTAAGACTTCACCCAGAGAGAGGAAACACCACGTGCTGCACAAAGAACAACCGCGTTTCGTCAGCCTGCTCACCAAGAACACCGTCGCCCTGATCCTGGCCGGCGGGCGCGGCAGCCGGCTGAAGAACCTGACCGACTGGCGGGCCAAGCCGGCCGTGCCGTTCGGCGGCAAGTTCCGCATCATCGATTTCCCGCTGTCCAACTGCATGAATTCCGGCATCCGCCGCATCGGCGTCATCACCCAGTACAAGGCGCACAGCCTGATCAAGCACATCCAGCGCGGCTGGGGCTTCCTGCGCGGCGAGTTCAACGAGTTCGTCGAGCTGCACCCGGCCTCGCAGCGGGTCGACGAGGACACCTGGTACCGCGGCACCGCCGACGCCATCTACCAGAACCTCGACATCCTGCGCATCCACAAGCCGGAATACGTCCTGGTCCTGGCCGGCGACCACGTCTACAAGATGGACTACGGCGAGATGCTGGCCCACCACGTGCGCGCCGGCGCCGACATGACCGTGGCCTGCATCGAGGTGCCGGTGGAGGAGGCGGCCGGCGCCTTCGGCGTGATGACCGTCGATGACGACCATCGCGTCACCGACTTCACCGAGAAGCCGGCCCAGCCCACCGAGATGCCTGGCAAGCCAGGCGTCGCCCTGTGTTCCATGGGCATCTACGTGTTCAACGCTGCCTTCCTGTATGAACAGCTGATCTACGACGCCGATGACCCCAAGTCGGAGCACGACTTCGGCAAGGACATCATCCCGCGTCTGATCGGCGCCGGCTACCGGGTCTATGCCCACAGCTTCACCGACAGCTGCGTGCACGGCCCGGCCGAGCCGCCTTACTGGCGCGACGTCGGCACCGTGGACGCCTACTGGGAGGCCAACCTGGACCTGGCTGGGGTGACCCCGGACCTCAACCTGTACGACCGCGACTGGCCGATCTGGACCTACCAGGAACAACTGCCGCCGGCCAAGTTCGTCTTCGACGCCGACGACCGCCGCGGCATGGCGGTCGACACCATGGTCTCGGGCGGCTGCATCATCAGCGGCGCGGTGGTGCGCCAGTCGGTGCTGTTCTCCAACGTCCACGTGCGCGAGGGTTCCTACCTCGAGCGCGCGGTGGTCCTGCCCGACGTGCGCGTCGGCCAGGGCTCGGTGCTGAAGAACGTGGTGCTCGACAAGGGCTGCATCATCCCCAGCGGCACCACCATCGGCATCAACCCGGAGGCCGACCGGAAGCGCTACCACGTCAGCTCGAAGGGCGTGACCCTGGTGACGCCGGAGATGCTGGGCCAGGACATCCACCACTTCCGCTGAGGC
>JAQVJE010000071.1 GCA_028695325.1 Gallionellaceae bacterium | reverse complement strand
GGGCGCGGGCTAGGTGCGTGGCGATGGTGGTCTTTCCTGAACCGCCCTTCTGGTTCAGCACGGCAATGACTTTCATGCGCTCTCCTGGTGGTCATGCAAATGATAATTTACTCATTGCATCATAACATAATGAGCGAATGAATAAAGGTGTTTTTCATCATTTCCCCATGCTTTCCCATAGCGCCCGATAGGCTGCCTCATCGTCGGTCGGCTCGCGGTCGAGCTGTTCCAGCAGCCAGGCCGCGCCGGCGGCCATCGCCTCGTCGTGGTCGAGGTAGCGACCATCGAGCGCAAAGCACATGCCGCCTTGCCTGGTGTTCACTTCCCACGCCTGGCCGTCCCAAGTGCGGCACACGGCATAGGCGAAGTAATCGCCCTTGGCGCTCATCTCATCGAGCGCGGCTTGCAGCTCCGGCCGAAGCGGGGGCAGGGGATAGTGTCCGTTTCTCATGCCTTCATGCCCTCCTGGTCGGCGGCCGCCAGCGCGTCGGCCTCGGTCAATGCGTCCTCGCGGAAAGCGCCCATGCGGGCGGCCTCGGCCTGGCTCACTTCGGCCGCCCATATCCGTTTCACCTGGGACGGGCTGCACCCGGCCAGCTCGGCCGTCCTGGTGATGCTGTGGCCGGAGCGGCGCAGGGCGATGACCTGGGCGCGGCGCTTCGGGTCGGCGCGTCGGCCGCGATACTTGCCGGCGTCTTTCGCCAGCTCGATGCCCTGGCGCTGGCGTTCGCGCCTGTCCTCGTAGTCGTCGCGGGCCATCTGCAAGGCCAGGCGCAAAAGCATGGCCTGCACGGCTTCCAGCACGATCTTGGCGACGCCCTCGGCCTCGGCGGCCAGGTCGGATAGATCGACTACGCCAGGGACGGCCAGGCGTGCGCCCTTGGCCTGTATTGACGCAATCAGGCGCTCGGCCTCGGGCAGCGGCAAGCGGCTGATGCGGTCGATCTTCTCGGCAATGACCACCTCGCCGGGCTGTAGGTCGGCAATCATCCGCAGCAGCTCGGGCCGGTCGGCGCGTGCGCCGCTGGCCTTCTCGCGGTAGATGCCGGCGACGTAGTAACCGGCGGCCTTCGCGGCCGTGATGATTCCTTCCTGGCGTTCCAAGTCCTGCGCGTCGGTGCTGACGCGCAGATACACCCGCGCCACCATCGGCGCGGCCGTGGCCTTCTGCTTCATGTCGGTTCCTTTGGGCATACTCAAATGCGCCTATGCTAACCCGGCCAGCCCATTTATGAAAGCGCAATCTAAATGCGCCTAGCTCAATTTCCCGGCCTCAATGAGCCTGCGGGGCCAGCAGACGCAAGACAATTTCAGCGTGCACGTGATACTGATAACGTATATACTGCGTTAGTACCTCTACAAAGGAGCGCACCATGTCAAAAGAAGCTGTTTTCACGATGAAGCTGGAACCGGAGCTGCGCGCCGACTTCATGGCCGAAGCTGCCGGCGAAGATCGGCCGGCGTCCCAGGTCATGCGCGAGCTGATGCGCGGCTACATCGAGCAGCGCCGCCAGGCCCGCGAATATGACGACTACCTGCGGCGCAAGGTCGAAGCCGGCCGCGCCTCGATGCGTGCCGGCCTGGGCCGGTCGAATGATGAAGTTGAAGCCGCGTTCGCTGCCAGGCGCAACCAGGTAGCGGCAGGCCAGGCGTGATAGTTGTCTGGACGCCAGAAGCGGAACAAGACCGCGCCGACATTTGGGACTACATCGCGGCAGACAATCCCGGCGCGGCCGTTCGCATGGATGAGCTTTTCAGCGATGCGGCCGCCAGGCTGGCCGCGCATCCGAAGATGGGCCGGACGGGCAAGATTTCAGGCACCCGCGAGCTGATACCGCATGAAAGCTATAGGTTGGTGTATGAGATCGAGGGGGGCACGGTTTGGGTGTTGGCCCTGGTGCATACCGCCCGCCAGTGGCCGCCGGCCAGGGGGTAAGGTATGGAATTCATAGACCGGATGATTGTTGCTTGCGCTCACGGTCTTGGCCGTGCCGGCATGTTCCTGGTCACTTTGTGGGTGCGCCTGGTCTTTGTAGTGATCTGCCTAGCCGGCTTGGGCTTGCTGTACCTGGTCGGCCGGTGGGTATTCGGATGAGAAGAGGACAGCATGGGCAGGAAAGAAACCGAGGAAGCGATTGCAGATAGTCGCGCCGGCCGCGTGTCTGGCCGGTTCGCCACAGTTGGCGAGCTACTGGCCGATCTGAATGCCGACGACACGCCGGCAATTCACGAAGGCAGCACGAACGTCTATGCCGATCTTGGCTACCCCGACGCCGCCGAAATGCAGGCAAAGGCCCGGCTCGTAACCAAGATCAGCCAAACCATAAGGGCGCGCCAGTTGTCGAACGACCAGGCGGCTACGGCTCTCGGACTGACGCCGGCCGCCTTGCGCGAGCTATTGGCCGGCCGCTTCCGAGCGCATCCGGTCGATGACTTGGAACGCTTGGCATCCGTACTCGATGAGGCCCGCCGATGACCCGCCCGCGCTATACGCTCGATGAGCTGCTGGCCGAGGCCAAAGAATCCGGCCAGTATCCATTGCCGCCGGAACAACGCGAATGGGTGGATGCGCCTGCCGTTGGCCGCGAGTGGCCAGCCTGCGAAACCCTGGAAGGCAAGGGGTTGGCCAGCATCGCCAGTTCCGACGATGACGGCCGCCGCGGTGGATCTCATCGCCATTCCTGACGATGCAGGCCCGGACGTGACAAGGGCGGCCAACTGGCCGCCCTTGTCGTTCCTGGTTGTGCCTTACCTGGTGGCGTTGAAGTCGGCCATCTTCAACTGCGCAAGGGCTGATTCCGCCTGTAGCTTGTCCAGCGCGGCCGCCTCGCGGGCGCGGGCTGCTGCAAGCGACACCGCCAGCAGCTCGCGGCGTTCGGCCGTCACGGGTTCGCGTAGCTCGGCCTCGATCTTGTCCATTGTGTTTTGCGCCCGGTTGGCCTCGACCTGGTAGGCGTCGTAGGCGGCCTGCACCGGGGACATGATCGAAAAGCGGGCCGCGTCGGCAGGCTGGGCGGCATGGGCGGCCGAAACCACCAGAAGGGCGGCCACGGCCGCCAGCGGGAAGGAAGTGCGTTTCATAGCTGTTGCTCCAAAGGTTGAGGATTCATCGAGACGCCGGCGGCGTCCGGTATCGACCTGGGCGCAGCGCCCGGCCTTCGGGTTCTGTGCAGGGCTTACCGCACGGCGCGGCGCTCGATCTCGGCCGCAACTGCCTGGGCGCGGTCTATCGGCACGGTCTGCGTGTAGATGCCATAGCCATAGCTCACCAGTGAAACGGCTTCGCCCCTGGTGTTCACGACAACGCCGCCCGAGTTGCCGCCGATGATTGAAGCCGTCACCAGCATGAAATCATCGGGGGAAAGCATCGCGGCATCGCGGCCATACCACGCCACGATGCCCACGCCCACGGCGAAGCCGTAGCCGCCTGGCGAACCGATCGCCATCACGTCCTGCCCCTGGCGGGGCATGACGCCAGCAACCGGAATCGGGGGCAGGGGGTCGCCCTCGATCTCGATCAGCGCCACGTCGCGGGAAATGTCCGCGCCGATCACGCGGGCCTCGCGCCACTCGCCGGCAGCGGTGCGCACGCGCAATGCTTCCTGGCCTTCGACACAATGGGCCACGGTCAGCACCTTGTTTCCTTCGACGGCCACGCCGCCGCAGATGATGCGCTGCCGCCGCTTGGCATCCTCTTTCGGCCAATCCCGATGCCAAGCGCGAATGCGGGTGAGGGCGGCCGTAGCCGCGTTCTGTTGAACGCCAGGAATACGCCAGGCGTGATTGTTCTGGCCGGTGCCATAGGGCTTGTCGATGCCCGCCAGGGCCACCACGGATGGCATGGCGCGCTCGGCCAGGGCGGGCCAGTCCGGCGCGACAGGCGGCCGGGTGTCGGGGGGCAGGGTGCCGCGCCGCACACTGGCCGCGCTTATCGAGTTCTCGGCAATGGCGGTTTGCTCGCGCTGGAAGTCCTCGATGCGCTCCCGCGTGTCGCGCAGGGTGTTGGCGTTCGCGGCTGTGGTCGCCACGGTGTAGCCCGCCAGGGTCAATGCAGCGCCGGCGGCGATGTAGGTTGCAAGGGCGGCACGCCGCCAGGCTTTAGCGCGGCTCATGCTGTGCGCCCTCCCGGTCGATCAGGCCCAAGCGTTCCAGGCGCGTGCCTACGCGGTCGCCCTCATGCAGCAGCTCGACGTGCTGCCAATAGGAAAAGACCAGCACGCCGCCGGCCAGGATGAGCGCGGCCAGCGATACGCCGAAGGTGATGCAATATTTCGATATACCGGGTTCTGCCCGGCCGGTAACATTGGAAGTAGCCATGATTTCACCTCTATGTCAGGTGGGTTGTGGTCAGGCGCTCGGGTCGGTTGCCGCCGTCCCTTGCGCCGCTTTTTAGCGGCTGAAACCGCGCTCCTGCTCGCGGTCGCGTGCCGCCTTCTCCTTGAACCGTTCCGCGATCTCCCGCGCCCTGGCTTGCTTCACCTGGTCGCCGTTCTCGTTGTCCCGGTTCAATTCCTTTGCCAGCGCCTTTGCCTGCTGGCCGTTGATCTCGTTCAGCTCGACTTTCTGGCTTGCGTCCAGCTCGACGCCCTGGCCCGACTGCTCGGCTTCGATAGCCTGGGATTGCTGCGCGGCCGCCCGGCCGTGGCGTTCCAGGCGCTCAAGGTCTTTCGCCTCGCGGCGCTCCTGGGCCTGTTCGATCTGCTTGGCGTAGCCCTTGGCAAGTTCTTCGTTCGTCGGTTCGGTGCCGCTCATCGTCGTTCCTCTTGGCGTAAAACATAAAATATCATTTACTCATTGCATCATACCACAATGAGTAAATGAGTAAAACATTTTTTCTCACTTTGTTGGGTAGTCAGAAAGCGTTTTCCAGCCGTCATCAACGCCGTAGGAATGCCCGGCATCCCACAAGCAGCGTAGTTCTCTGGCTAGGTCGTCCAGCGTGTCGGTAGCCGCGCAGGCTTTGGCATCCGCGAAGAATTGCAACATGGCCCAACTGGCAAGCTGCAACAGCATGTCTTGCTGCGGGATGCCCACGGCATCCGCGAAAAAAGCCAGGAAACGGCCCTCTGTCCATTCTTCGGTTCCGTTCGGTGTGTCCATATAGCTCCTATCGGCTGTAGCCGCCGCGCTGCCTAGACTGCTCGCGGTCGCGCTGCGCGGCCCTGGGGTCGCGGGCGTAACGCTCGGCAAGCTCGTTCTGCATCCTGTCCAGTTCGATGGCCCGGCGCTGCTCCGGCATGGCATTGAACCGCTCGATGCGCTCGCGCAGCTCGCCCGGCAATGCCTGCCACTTCGACGGGCTGCGGTCGGTGTAACCGGCAATGCCGTTGCGGCGGCCTGCTGCCAGCGTCTTGAACCGGCTGACTTCTTGGCGTGCATTCATCTCTGCCCGCTTGCGGTCTTGTTCGCTGACCTGGACGGCCGCCAGGCGCTCCGGCTCGGCCTTGGCCTGGGACGGCTGCGCCAGGCCCGCAAAGGCCCGCTGCTGGCCTTCCTGCATGATGGCCGCCGAATGGTGCCGGGGGTCTTTCCCGGCCGCGTGGAACTCCTGGGCGACGGCAAGCTGTGCCTTCGCCACGTCCAGGGCCAGGCCGCCGCCTGCCGCCTCGGCACGCTCGACACCGGCGCGGAATCCGGCCAGCGGGTCGGGTGCCGGGCGCTCGGCCTGGGGCCGCTGCTGCGGCGCTGCCTGCTCGCCGCGTTCCTCGCTGACCTGCTGCCGGAACTTCGCCGCGATCTCGGCCGCCCGGCGCTTCTTCTCGTCCTCTGGCGTGCGCTCGATCTGCTGCGGCCGCTGCACGGTCGGCGTGCCGGCAATGTCGGTCGCGGGCATGAGGTCGGGGCGGCCGTGGCGTTCCAGGTTGCGGCGCAGGCCGTCGCGCATCTTCCCGGCCAGCTCGGCCACCTTCGCCCGGCCGCGTTCCAGCCAACGGCGCATGACGCTTTCCCCGTCGAAGCCGCGACGGTCGGCAAAGTCCAGCGTGCTTTCTTTCGGACGCTCACGGCCTAGCACCTGGGCCAGCTTGCCGGCGGCCAGCTCGGCCGCGCCGCGAACGTGCCAGGTGTTGCGCTCGGCCGTGGTGCCGTCTGGCAGGCGGACGGTTTCAGAGCCGCCATGTTCCAGGCCGATACGGTCGCCTCGCTTCGCGCCGCTGGCCGCAATGGCGCGTTCAAGATCGACGCCCCAAATGGTGTGCCGTTCGCCCTTGTCGTTTTCCAGAGTGGCAAAGTAGCTGGCTCGGTTCTCCGGCTTGTTCTCGTAGGGCGCTGCGCCATGATCGACCAGGCGGCCGACGCGGCGGTCGGTGAAGTCGTCGGCTCCTGCAAACAAGGTCGCCGCCTCGCGGTGCCGAGTCATGCCGACATAGGCAAGGCTTCTATCCATGCCGGGGGTCGCCAGCAGGTAGGCCCTATCGACCGTGACGCCCTGGGCCTTGTGGATGGTGACGGCGTAACCATGATCGACGGCGGCATATTGCGCGGCCTGGAACCGGCGGGCTTCGCCGCTGTCCAGGCGCACGGCCAGGCTTCCATCTTCCGAATGCTCGACGGTGCCAAGAGTGCCGTTCTTCACGCCAAGGTCGCGGTCGTTTTTCAGGAACACGATGCGGTCGCCTGGGGCAAACTCCCGGCCGCCGCGCTCGGTCATAAAGCGGGCCGTGCCGCGCAGCTCGCCACGTTCTTTGCGGGCCTGGCGCACGGCTTCATTGAGCGCCTGCACGTCCTTATTGCTGTGCGCAAGGATGATCTGGCTACCCTTGCCCTGGTCGCCGACATAAGCGGCCGCCAGGCTGTCGCGGGCGGCGTCCCGGCTATCGTGGATTTTGACGTAGCCGCGCTCGGCATAGGCCGCCAAGCCATCGGCAACAGAACCGCGCGCAAGCTCCTGGCCGGCGGCACGCGCCCATGCCTCTTTCTGGCGTCGAACCTCGGTGATTTCTGCCGCGCCGACATGCTGCACCACGCCACGGAAAGCCGCGCCCGCCTCGATGGCGGCAAGCTGCTTGTCGTCGCCCAGCAGGACGACTTTTGCCCCGGCCTGCTCGGCGGCTTTCAGGACGCGGCCAAGCTGGCGGCTGCCGATCATGCCCGCTTCGTCGATCACCAGAACATCGCGGGAAGTGAGTTTGTCCTTTCCGTTCTTCCAAGCAAATTCAAGGGATGCCAGCGTGCGGCTGTCGATGCCGCTGCCCGCCTGCAATTCGTCGGCCGCCTTGCCCGCCAGGGCCGCGCCGCGCACGTTGAAGCCCTGCGCTTGCCATGCCTCGCGTGCAACCTTCATCGAGAACGATTTGCCTGTGCCGGCGTCGCCGATGACCACGGCCAGGCTGCCCGGCTTGAGAACGTGCCGAACGGCGTTTTGCTGCTCTGCCGATAGGGTGCCTGCGCCGTCAATTGCCGCGTTCGTGATGGGGCTAGAAACGCCATGCCTGCCGGTTCTCGCCAGGCGCTCGGCACTGTCCACCATGCCGCGCTCGGTGTCGATCATTTCGCGGGTGGAGAACTTCGCCGGGTCGCGTCCGCTGGCCGGTTCCAGCTCGACAAGCAGCGGCGATTGTTCCAGCCTGGCAAGCAAGCCCTGGAACTGGTCGGCATCGTCAATGTAGCGGTTCAGCTCTGCGGCAATATCGCGGCGCGTGAATACCGCTTGCGTGGCCGTGAGCTTGTCTAGGATGATCTCCGGCCGCTCGACAATCTGCCGCGCCTGCTCCTGCCGGTCGGCGTTGTGAATGTCGATGCGGTCGGCTTCCAGGCCGCGCCTATCCATCGCCACGGCATCGCTGCCGATGTGCTTGGTTGGCGTGAGTTCCACGCCCTGATCTGCATAGCTGCGATGATCTACGCGGGCGCTGATTCCAGCCCGCTCTAGCGCCTCGTTTGTTAGCTCGGCCCACTGTTGGCGAATCTCGATGATCTCGCCCTGGCTTGTGCCAGGAATGCCCGCCTTCTGCCTGTCTTTGTTCGCCAGCTCAATGACGGCCTTCGCGCCTAGCGTTCCATCCGCACCAATGGTTCGCGTGGTCGCCAGCATATGAACGTGAAAATTCCGGTCGTCGCCCTCCTTGTCTGGCGCGTGAATGCACACATCCACGGCCACGCCGTAGCGGTCGGCGATGGCCTGCCCCATCTGCGTTGCCAGCTCTTTACGGTCGGCTTCGTTCAGCTCATGCGGCAGGGCTGCCCGCCACTCTCGGGCCACTCGCGCATCTTTTCGTTTCTCGGCGGCCTCGGCGGCATTCCATAGGGCGGCGCGTTCGGGAACCGGCACGCCTGCGGGCGTGACGATCTCGGACGACAACACGCCGCCTTTTCTGGTGAAGTCGAACACTTCGCCGGTGCGCTCATCTACCAGCGACGACGCGGAACGATAGGCGGCAGCGGCCACGGCACTATGCCCGGCCGCCCGTCCTATCGTGTGCGTGTTCAAGTGGTAGATCGCCATTTTTCCCTTGGCGTTTTAGCCGCTAAAAGGGGTGCCGGGGTGTCCCCGGCCGCATGAGGGTTGCGCAGCAACCCGTAAGTGCGCATTTCGCTTTCGCTCCATGACTATACCAGCGCCGCGCCTTCCCCGCCAGCCTTGCCGGTGGTAAGATCGTGTGCGCATAACCCACAATCTCGAAAGGAGCTATGACGATGGCACGCAAGACGTTATCCGAACGCAAGGCCGACAAGCTGGCCGAACTGAACCGCATCAAGGCAGAACTGGCCGAACTGGAAAGCAAAGCGGCTGAGCGCATCGGCAAGATTGCCCTCTCCGCTGGCCTCGGCGATCTCGACATTGAAGACGCCGAACTGCGGAAGGAGTTTGAGGCTATCGCCTCGAAATTTCGCAAAAGCGAAGGCAAGCAAGCTGCCCCGATGGCGGCAACGCCTAGCGCAGATTGAGCGCAATTTAGGACGCCTTCGGATGAACGCCAGGAGAGAAGATGCCCGCCGGAAAATCCAGCTCGGCGGCTTGGTCATCAAGTCCGGCATGGCGGGCTATCCGGTTTCCGTGATTTTGGGCGCTTTAACCCTCGCGGCCGGTGCGCTCAACGGGCCAAATGCTGACGCCACAAAAGCACGCTTTGAGGCGGCAGGCGATGAGGCTTTTTCCGATGATGGAGAGGACGGCGGCAACCGTTCCTAGCCGTCAATTCAACCTGACATAGAGGTGAAGCATGATGGACGTTAGAGAATTTTTGGCGAGATTGTGGGCCGCTGTCGTAGCGGTATTTTTTGGAGCATTCGTGCTGTCGTTGGCGAACACGGCGCACGCCCGCGTTTTCCCTGAATGCAACCCAGCGGCAGAGGCCGCGAAGTTCTACGGCGCGGAAGATGCGGATGCCTGGGTGAAGCGCGTTTGTGATGCGCAAGAGGCGGCATTCCAGAAGTGGGAAAACAGCCTGCAAGCCCTGGATGTTGGGCAGCAGGATTTGGCGATGGCGACGAATGCCGGGAACTGGCAAGCCTACCGCGACAAGTGGGCCGAATTGCTGCCAGTGCTGAAAGAGCTGGAAGCCGCTGCACTGGCGAACCGGAACGCGCCAGGCGCGGCAAACATCCTTAGCTTGTATCGCAATGACCTGGGCTTGTTCTTGCAGAATGCGGGCCTTTCCTCGGCCGGTAGCTTGGACGATTTCAGCGACCGGATTCTGGCGGGCCTGGACGGCGAGCGGCCAGCGGCGGCGGCAACGGCCGGCGTCAATGTCGTGCAGCAGTCCGTGACGCGAGGCGTTGAGTTCGGCAAGGGCATCGGAACGGCCCAAGCGGAAACGATTCTTGCGGAGTATCGCGCCCAAGTGCAGCAGCGCGGCGCGGAACGCATGGAACAGCTCGGCGGCTCGACCGTGAGCGGCTATTTCGGCGGCTTCGGCGAGCGCATCAAGGCGGCTTTCGGCGGCTGGTTGTTCTACCTGGTCACGGTCTGCTTTGTCGGCGCGTGGCTGGCGCACAAGCGGCGGCAGAACCCTGTGACGGTCGGCACGGCCGTTGGCCTGGCCTTCCTCGTTCCATCGGTCGGCATGTTGCTTCTGTTCGTGTTCGCGCCGTTCATTCCGGGCTGGTTCATCCTCGCCGCGACGGTCGCCGGAACAGTGGCAACGTATCTGAACGCGGGCCGGGTGTTCGGCTGGCTCGCGGGCCTGGTCGGCGCGGAGTCTCCGACAGGAAAGCGGCTGCGCATCCTCGGCGGGACAATCGAAAACCTGCGCGGCCAGGTGCAGCCCTCCGGGCCGGTCACGGCTGCCGGTGCGGCGGTCGCTGCGGTCGATAACAGCAGCACGCATCCGCTCGGTTCGCATGGCTCGGCACGGTGGGGAACGGTCGATGAAATCCGCCAGGGCGGCCACCTTGTCGCGCCCGGCAAGCCGGGCGGCTTCGCCCTGGGCCGGGTGTCCGATGCGCCCGCCGGTCTCGATCAGCGTTTCCGCTTTACCGGCCATGTTGTGACGGTCGCCCCTACCGGCTCCGGTAAGGGCATTGGCGCGGTGATTCCGAACCTCTTGGACTATCCCGGCTCGGCCCTTGTGCTGGACGTGAAGGGCGAAAACGCGGCCGTGACGGCGCGCGCCCGCCGGGCGCTCGGCCAGGCGGTCTATTCGGTCGATCCGTTCGCGGTGAATGGCGACGGCGGCGCGGCCTTCAACGTGCTTGACCGGCTCGACGTGTGGAACCCGGATTGTGTGAGTGAATCGGCCATCCTGGCCGATGCCCTGGTGATCGCTGAAAGCAAGGGCGATGCCGTGCATTTCGATGAATCGGCAAAGAACTTCCTGCAAGGCTTGATGCTGCACGTTGCCGGACTGGATGACACGGAACGCCGGAACCTGGGCGAACTGCGGCGGCTGCTGACGGCGGGGGAAGCGGAATTTTTCGACGTGTTGGGCGCAATGGCGGCCGACGATACGGCGGCCTTCGGCATCCCGGCCAGGGCGGCCAATACGCTCATGGGCATGGCCGACAAAGAGCGTGGTTCCGTGCTTTCGACGGCCCGCCGGAATACGGCATTTCTCGATGACCCGCGAGTGTCGGCCGCGCTGTCGCGCTCGGACTTCGACCTGTCGGAAATCAAGGCCACGGCCATGACGGTTTACCTTGTCATGCCGGCAAACCGCATCGGCCCGAATGCCCGCTTCCTGCGCCTGTTCATCAGCTCGGTGATTGCCGCGATCACGTCCAGCAACGTGCAGCCCGCGCACCGGGTCGCCTTCCTGCTCGATGAGTTCGGCCAGCTCGGCTACATGAAGCAGATTGAGGATGCCGTGAGCCTGCTTCGCGGCTACGGCCTGGCCTTCTGGGTGTTCATTCAAGACCTGTCGCAGCTCAAGGGCACCTATCCGAAGTGGCAAACCTTCCTGGCTAACAGCGCCAAGTCGTTCTTTGGCACCGACGACTACGACACGGCCAAATACATCAGCGACAGCCTGGGCAAAGCCACGATTGAGTTTGAGACGGAAAACACCGGCAAGAACAGCGGTAGCGGCCTATCGGGCGGCGGCGGCTCGATGAACCGGGGCAAGAGCACCGGCACCAGCCAGCAATTCACCGGCCGCGAGCTGCT
>JAQVJE010000070.1:4555-11765 GCA_028695325.1 Gallionellaceae bacterium | reverse complement strand
TCGATGTCGGCGATGCCGAGGCCCTCGACGATCTCGTCCGGCTGCCGGCGCGACCAGATGCCGACGCCGCTGTAGCCCTTCTTCTCGGCGTAGTGGAAGTAGCCGAAATAGCCCTCGGGGTTGATCATCCCGGCGCTCATGTCTGCGGCCTGGGCCTTCAGCTCCTGCAGGCAGACGAGGTCGGCGCCGGACTTGGCCAACCAGTCGAGCACGCCCTTCTTGGCGGCGGAGCGGATGCCGTTGAGGTTGAGGGAGACAATGCGCACGTTGCTTTCTTCGTTGACAGATGGGCTGGCATTCTACGTCTGCCGGCTGCACGACGCCTCCGGCACGGTCAGCTGGCCGCGCCGCCCAGCATGTGGTGCAGGTAGGCCCGCAGGGCGGCGGACTTGAGCGGTTTCTGCAGCACCGGCAGGCCGGTGGCGGCGATGGCCTGCAAGGTGTCGGCGGCGACGTCGCCGGTGATCAGGACGGCCGGTATGTCGGCGCCGAAGGCCGCCCGCAGTTCGGCGATCGCCTCGATGCCGGTGCGGCCGTCACGCAGCCGGTAGTCGCTCAGGATGGCATCCGGGTGCCGCCCCAGCTCGTGCAGCTCCGCCACGATGCGGCTGGCGTCGACGTCGATGGCGACGTCGACACCCCACTGTTCAAAGAGCGCCGTCATGGCCTCCAGGATGGCCTCGTCGTCGTCGATCAGTACCACCAGCGCCTTATGCGCCGACGCGCCCGCCTCCCCCTCGCCGCCGTCGCGCGTCGCCTCCGCGGCCGCGCCGGACGGTGGCGCGCAGCGCGGCAGGCGGATGGCGAAGGCGGAACCCTGCCCAGGCCGCGAGCGTACCTCGACCGTGCTGTCCAGCAGGCGGGCGAGGCGCCGCACGATGGCGAGACCGAGACCAAGGCCCCTGTCGTGGCCCGGTACTGGCGCGAGCTGGAAATACTCGCCGAATATGCGCTCCCGGCAGTCCTCCGGTATGCCCTGGCCGCTGTCCAGCACCTCAAACCGGACGGCGTCGCGCGCCACCCGGCGCACGCCGAGCACGACGCGGCCGTGCGCGGTATAGCGGACGGCATTGGCGAGCAGGTTGCCGAGTATGCGTTCCAGCAGCACCGGGTCGCTACACACCGCGACCCGGCCGCCATGCACGCGCAGAACCAGGCCCTTTTCCGTCGCCAGGGGGCCATACTGCCTGGCCAGGCGGTCGAACATCGGGCCGATCTCGAAACAGCGCGGCTGCGCGACCACTGCGCCGGCATCGAGCTTGGAAATATCGAGCAGGGCATTGAGCAGGGTCTGTACGGCGTGGGTGGAGGCCTCGACGTGCTCGACCAGGCGCAGCGGCTCGCCGTCCTGCGCGCGCAGCCTCTCCTTCAGCGCCGCCACCAGCAGGGTGAGCGCATGCATGGGCTGGCGCAGGTCGTGGCTGGCAGTGGCGATGAAGCGCGAGCGGGCCCTGGCCTCGGCCTCCGCCGCCGCCTTCTGGGCGCGCAGGTCGCCAGTCGCTTCCGCCACCCGCCGCTCCAAGTCGAGGGCGTGCCGCTGCATGACCTCGGCCATGCCGTTGATGTCCCGTTCCAACTCGCCGATCTCGCCGGTCGAGACCACCGGCACACGGGTACCTAAGCGGCCACCGGCGATCTCCCTGACGGCGGCGATGACGCCATGCAGCGGCCGGCTCAGGCCATGGCTGAGGCGCCAGGCCAGGCCGCCGGTGACCAGCAGCAGGAGGGCGGCGAAGCCTCCGGCAATGAGCATGGCGCGCTGGCGCGCCGCCTCGACCGGCGCCAGGCTCAGCGCCACCACGACCTGGCCGAGCAGTTCCTGCCCGCCGCCAGCGGGCAGGTAGGGATCGTTAACCACCGGGTTGCGGAACAGCACCGGATGGGTGAAGAAGACCTTGCCGTCCGCGCGCCATTCCCGCGGCGTCAGGGCCTTGCCCGGTGGCGGCAGGCCGGCCGGGCCGTTGAGCAGGTGCCAGCCGCCGTCACGACCGGTGATACCGACGCAGTCCTTGTCCCGCAAGCCCTTTTCGTACTCGAGCAGGCGCGCCAGGTAGCGGTCGTTGTTGGCAAACAGGTCGAAGGCCGCCGCCTCCGCCAGGCGCGCCGCCACCGCACGACCCTGTTCCAGGCGCACCGCCTCGGCAGCGCCGATCTCGCGCTGGATGAAGTAGGTGGCCAGCACGACGACCGCCAGACACAGTGGCACCAAGGCCACCGCCAGGATGCGCGCGCGCAGGCCGAACGCAGGGCGGGCGGCCAAGGCTCAGCCGCCCAGTCCCATCTTCTGCGCCAGCAGCAGGGCCTCAGTGCGGCTGTTGACGTTGAGAACCCGGAAGATGGTGGCCAGGTGGATCTTCACCGTGCCCTCGGTGACGTTCAGGTTGTGGGCGATCTGCTTGTTGTTGAGGCCCTTGGACAGTTCGCGCAACACCTCGATCTGCCGCCGGGTGAGCGGCTCGTGCTTGCCGCCGCCGCACACGGCTCCTCCGTCTGGCTGTTCGCCGAGCAGGATGGCTGGTATGTACACCTCGCCGGCCAGTATCAGCTTGATGGCGCTGAGGATGACGTCGCTGGGCGATGACTTGCAGATGTAGCCGAGCACGCCGTTGCCGAGCAGGCGCTGGATGCTGTCGCGTTCGTCGGAGGCCGACAGCACGGCTACAGGGATGCGTGGGAAGGCGGCGCGGAAACGCACGATGCCCTCGACGCCGGGCATGCCCGGCATGTTGAGGTCGATCAGGGCGAGGTCGAGATCGGTGTGGCGATGGGCAGCCTGGAACGCCTCCGGGTAGTCTTTGGCCTCGATGATCTCCACCTCAGGACCCAGTTTCTGCAGGACGGGCTTCACCCCTTCACGGAACAACGGATGGTCGTCAGCAAACAGTATGCGCATGGCCATAACTCTCCCAGATTCGAGCCGGCATCGCCATATCCCCTTTAGTCGATCAATATATATCTTTTGATATAAGTATTTTATACCTTTTGCAGATGTACTCCTGGACACAGACCATTATGATGACCGACATCATGCAAGACCGACGCTATCCACACAGGTGGTCGGGGAGATATACCAATACATCCAATAGTGCAGTAACTCCACTGACCGGGCCACAAGCCCGGTTTTTTTTGCCTACGACAGGCCGAGCCGCTGCCACAGCGTGCTGGTCAGGCCGGCCTGGTTGAGTGTGTAGAAGTGCAGGCCGGGCGCCCCGGCGCTGAGCAGGCGGTCGCACAGTCCGGCCACGAAATCCAGCCCGAAGGCCTTGATCGAGGCATTGTCGTCGTAATAGCTTTCCAGCTTCTTGGCCAGCCAGCGCGGAATCTCGGCGCCGCACATGGCGGAAAAGCGCGCCAGCTGGCCGTAATTGGAGATCGGCATGATGCCCGGCACGATGGGGATGGCGATGCCCATGGCCTGGCACTCGTCGCGGAACTGGAAGTATGCATCGGCGTTGAAGAAGTACTGGGTGATCGCGGCATTGGCGCCGGCATCTACCTTGCGCTTGAAGTTGTCGAGGTCGTCCTGGTAGTTGCGCGCCTGCGGGTGCATCTCGGGGTAGGCCGCCACCTCGATGTCGAACCAGTCGCCGGTCTCCGCCCGGATGAAGGCCACCAGCTCGTTGGCGTAGCGGAACTCGCCCGGATCAGCGACGCCCGAGGGCAGGTCGCCGCGCAGGGCGACGATGTGGCGGATGCCGTGGTCCTTGTAGGTATGCAGTACCTCCCGGATGTTCTCGCGGGTGGAGCCGATGCAGGACAGGTGCGGTGCCGCCGCCAAGCCCTCGGCCTGTATCTCCAGCACCGTCTCCAGGGTGCGGTCGCGCGTCGAGCCGCCGGCGCCGAAGGTCACGGAGAAGAACTTGGGACGCAGCTGGGCCAGCTGTTGCCGCGTCTCCCGCAGCTTGGCCGCCCCTTCCGGGGTCTTGGGCGGGAAGAATTCCATGCTGAAGGTGCGTTCGTTCATGATCGGTGCTCGTGCTCGTCGACCGCAGATTCTACCCGAGCGCCACGCCCAGCGCCCGCCCGATGGCCCAGGTCGCTGCGCCGGCGGCGGCACCGATCGCCAGCATGCGCAGGCCGCCGTGCCAGGCGCCCCGGCCGGTGAACAGGCTGAGCGTGGCACCTACCCCGAACAGGCCGACCGCGGTGACGGCAATCGTGCCGGCCATGGCGGTGGCGGGCGCCAGCAGCAGGTAGGGCAGCAGGGGGATGCCCGCCCCCACCGCGAAGGCGCCGAAGGAGGCGGAGGCCGCCCCCAAGGGCGAGCCCAGTTCGTCCGGGTTGAGGCCCAGCTCCTCGCGAGCCAGGGTGTCGAGCGCCTGCACAGGATCGGCGATCAGGGCGTCGGCCAGGCGGCGCGCTTGGTCCGCCGGCACGCCCTTGGCCTGGTAGATCAGGGCCAGCTCGGCCGCCTCCTCGTCCGGATAGTGTTCCAGCTCCTCACGCTCGAGGCCGATCTGGTATTCGTAGAATTCGCGCTGGGCGCGCATCGAGACGTACTCGCCGGCCGCCATCGAGAAGGCACCGGCGAGCAGGCCGGCGACGCCGGACAGCATGACCACGGCGGCATCGCCGGTGGCGCCGGCAACGCCAAGGATCAGGCTGGCGTTCGACACCAGGCCGTCGTTGACCCCGAACACGGCGGCACGCAGGCTGCCGCCCCCCGACACCGCATGGCGCTCGCCGACCTGGTCGAGCCGGCTCGGCACGGCATGGCCGGGCTGGCTGTAGAGCACCATGCCACGCACCTTCATGGCCGCCAGCACGGGGCGCATGGGCGCGACGCCGAGGCGGCGCGCCAGCCAGGCGACCAGGCGGCTACGCGGGTCGGGCCGGTAGGCAGCCGGTGCCGCCTGGCCGGCGCGCTCCATCTCGGCCAGCCAGATGGCAGCCTGCTGCTCGGCGGCCTGGGCCAGCTCCAGGAACAACGCCTGCCTGGGCGTGCCCGCCTCGGTCTCGGCGATGGTGCGGTACAGCCAGGCCGAGCGCTGCTCCTCGCGCCATGCCTCAAAGGCATGCCCGCTCATGGCTGCGCCCCGCGGCGGTACTGCACCGCCTCGGCGACCTGGGCTGGCGTGATGGTATCGTCGCCAGCCAAGTCGGCCAGGCTGCGGGCCAGCCGGAGCACCCGATGATAGGCCCGCGCCGACAGGTTGAGGCGGGCAATGGCCTGGCGCAACAGGCTGGTGCCGGCGGCGTCGAGGGCGCAATAGCGGTCGATCTCGGCGTTGCCGAGGTCGGCGTTGGTCTTGCCTTGGCGCGCCAGCTGGCGTTCGCGCGCGGCGATCACGCGGGCGCGCACCGCCGCCGTGGCCTCGCCGGCCGGGGCGTCGACGAGGTCCAGCTCGGGCAGGGCGGGCACCTCGACGTGCAGGTCGATGCGGTCGAGCAGCGGCCCGGACAGGCGGGCGCGGTAGCGGGCGACCTGGTCGGGTGTGCAGCGACAGCGCCCGGACGGATGGCCGAGGTAGCCGCACGGGCAGGGGTTCATCGCCGCCACCAGCTGAAAACGGGCCGGGAAGTCGGCCTGGCGTGCGGCGCGCGAGATGGTGATGCGGCCGGACTCGAGCGGCTCGCGCAGCACCTCGAGGGCCGCACGGGCGAACTCGGGCAGCTCGTCGAGGAACAGCACGCCTTGGTGGGCCAGGCTGATCTCACCCGGACGCGGGCTGCTGCCGCCACCGACCAAGGCCACCGCCGAGGCCGAATGGTGCGGCGCACGCATCGGCCGCAGGCGCCAGGTCGCCGGACTGAACTCACCGGCCAGCGAACGCACGGCGGCCGACTCCAGGGCCTCCTCGTCGGTCATCGGTGGCAGGATGCCGGGCAGGCGGCTGGCCAGCATGGACTTGCCGGTGCCGGGCGGCCCCACCATCAGCAGAGAATGGCCGCCCGCCGCCGCCACCTCGAGGGCGCGGCGGGCGGCCAGCTGCCCCTTGACGTCGGCGAGATCGGGGTAGGCTGGCGCCACCGCGGCCGCCACCGGCACGGGGGTCGCCAGCAGGGCGCGCCCGGCCAGGTGGCCGCACACCGCCAGCAGGCTGTCGGCGGCCAGCACGCGGGCGTCCTCGACCAGAGCGCCCTCGGCGGCACTCGCCGCCGGCAGCACGAAGGTACGCCCGGAGGCGCGCGCCGACAGCAGCATGGCGAGCGCACCGCGCACCGGGCGCAGCTCGCCGGTCAGGGCCAGTTCGCCGGCGAACTCGTGATCGGCCAGTGACTTGTCAGGTACCTGGCCGGAGGCGACCAGCACCCCGAGGGCGATGGGTAGGTCGAAGCGGCCCGACTCCTTGGGCAGGTCGGCCGGCGCCAGGTTGACGGTGATGCGGCGGGCGGGGAACTCGAAGCCGGACTGCAGGATGGCGGCGCGCACGCGGTCGCGCGCCTCCTTCACCTCCGCCTCGGGCAGGCCGACCAGGTTGAAGGCCGGCAGGCCGTTGGCGAGATGCACCTCGACGGTGACCGCCGGCGCGTGCATGCCCGCCAGTGCGCGGGTGTGCAGTACCGCCAGGCCCATCGCCGGCGTCCCGGGCTAGACGTCGTCGCCGCTTTCCAGGCGGGCGAGGCGCTCCTCCAGGGCGCGCAGCTGCTCGCGGGTATGCGCCAGGACCTGGGCCTGGACATCGAACTCCTCGCGGGTGACCAGGTCCAGGCGGGCCAGCAGCCCGGCCATGCTGGCCTTGAGGTTTTTCTCCAGGTCCTTGGCCGGCGATGCGGCCACGGCCTCGGAGATGCGCGCGGAGATCTCTTCCAGCAGGTTCTGTTTCGACATGTCCGTCTCCCTAGTCTGAGCTGCGGCCAGTTTAGCAAAGCCGCCAACGGCGGTACCGGCGTGGTGCAGGACGCCCCACCGGCGCACCAAATTGGTGCAAAAATCGCCAGCCGCTCTGCTGATTATACGCAATTGCATGATTTATTTGGGATATTCGTGTTGGCATGGGAAATGCTGGAAGTGGCCCGTGCGTTGTTGCACCGCCATTTATCTGGAGCCCAAGATGAACAAACTCGTAACCGTGCTCGCCCTCTGCGGCCTGTCCACCCTGTCCCTACCCGTTCTGGCCGAGGACGGCCCGCACAGCATCACCGGTAACCTGGCCTTCGTGTCCGACTATGCCTTCCGCGGCATCTCCCAGACCGACGAGGACCCCGCCATCCAGGGCGGCTTCGACTATGCCCACGCCAGCGGCTTCTACCTGGGCGTCTGGGGCTC
>JAQVJE010000070.1:0-4455 GCA_028695325.1 Gallionellaceae bacterium | reverse complement strand
ATCACCGTGACCGAGGTCAAGGGCTTCGGCCGCCAGAAGGGTCATACCGAGCTCTACCGCGGCGCCGAATACGTGGTGGATTTCCTGCCCAAGGTGAAGGTCGAGGTGGCCGTCAAGGCCGCCTTGCTCGACCAGGCCATCGAGGCGATCCAGAAGGCCGCCCAGACCGGCAAGATCGGCGACGGCAAGATCTTCGTCTGGGACCTCGAGCAGGTCGTTCGCATCCGCACCGGCGAGGCCGGCGAAGCGGCCGTATAAGGAGACATGACCATGAAACGCTTGTTGGCTAGTTTGCTGCTGCTAGGTACGCTGGGCTTCGCCGGCGCCGCCCTGTCCGAGGAAGCGCCGGCGGTCGAGACTGTCGTCGAGACGGCCGCCATGCCGGCCGAGGCCGCGCCCGCCGAAGCCGCCCCGCCGGAGGCCGCCGCCCCCGTGCCCGACAAGGGCGACACCGCCTGGATGATGCTGTCTACCCTGCTGGTCATCCTGATGATCGTGCCCGGCGTGGCGTTGTTCTATGGCGGCCTGGTGCGGGCCAAGAACATGCTGTCGGTGCTCACCCAGGTGCTGGCCATCTTCTGCATGATCGCCATCCTGTGGGCGGTGTACGGCTACTCGCTGGCCTTCGGCGACGGCGGCAGCCTTAACGCCTTCATCGGCGACACCGCCAAGCTGTTCCTGGCCGGCATCACGCCGGACAGCACAGCGGCCACCTTCACTGACGGCGTGGTGATCCCGGAGCTGGTGTTCGTCTCCTTCCAGCTCACCTTCGCGGCCATCACCGTGGCCCTGATCGTCGGCGGCCTGGCCGAGCGGGTGAAGTTCTCCGCCCTGATGGTGTTCGGCGCCCTCTGGTTCACCTTCTCCTACCTGCCGATCACCCACATGGTGTGGGCGGCGGGCGGCTACCTGTTCGAGGCCGGCGACCTCGACTTCGCCGGCGGCACCGTGGTGCACATCAACTCGGGCATCGCCGCCCTGGTCGGCGCCCTCGTGCTCGGCAAGCGCATCGGCTACGGCCGCGACGCCATGCCGCCGCACAGCCTGCCGATGACCATGATCGGCGCCTCGCTGCTGTGGGTGGGCTGGTTCGGCTTCAACGCCGGCTCCAACCTGGAAGCCACCGGCGGCGCCGGCCTGGCCTTCATCAACACCATCCTGGCCACCGCCGCGGCGGGCATGGCCTGGATGCTGACCGAGTGGGCCGTGCGCGGCAAGCCGTCCATGCTGGGCGTCGCCTCCGGCGTGGTGGCCGGGCTGGTGGCGGTGACCCCGGCGGCCGGCCTGGTCGGCCCGATGGGCGCCATCGTGCTCGGCGCGGTAGCCGGTCCGGTCTGCCTGTGGGGCGTCTCCGGCCTTAAGAAGGCGCTCGGCTACGATGACTCCCTGGACGTCTTCGGCATCCACGGCATCGGCGGCATCATCGGCGCCATCGGCACCGGCATCTTCGTCTCACCCGCCCTCGGCGGCGTCGGCGTCGACGACTACAGCATGGCCGGCCAGGTCGTCACCCAGGCCACCGGCGTGCTGATCACCATCCTCTGGTCCGGCACGGTCAGCCTGGTGCTGTTCAAGCTGATCGACATGACCATGGGGCTCAGGGTCAAGGAAGAGGAAGAGCGCGAGGGCCTCGACACCGTCAGCCACGGCGAGCGCGCCTACAACCTGTAACCTGCTCCTTCGCCACCGGCTGCATCGGTGGTCATTCCAGGGCGCCGCGAGGCGCCCTTTTTTCTTGCCTGCCGGCTGGCGCGGTATAGTCTGCGCATGAAGATCCTGATCCTTGCCGTGGGCGACAGGCTGCCCGCCTGGGCCGACACGGCGGTGGCCGACTACATCAAGCGCATGCCCAGGGAGGCGCGCGTCGAGGTGGTGGCGATCCGACCGGAAAAACGCGCCGGCCAGTCGGCCGAACGCATCAAGGCCCTGGAGGCGGCGCGCATCCTGGACAAGCTGCCGCCCGGCTGCGCCCTGGTGGCCTTGGACGAGCACGGCAAGCAGCCGAGCACGCGCGAGCTGGCCCAGACCCTGGATACCTGGCTACACGGCGGCCGCGACATCGCCCTGGCGATCGGCGGTGCCGACGGCCTGGCGCCGGAGTTGCTCGAACGGGCGGAGATGCAGTTGTCGCTGTCGCGCCTGACCCTTCCGCACGCGCTGGCCCGCGTCCTCCTGGCCGAGCAGCTGTACCGGGCCTGGAGCCTGCTGGCCAACCATCCATACCACCGCGACTGACAGGGTAGAATCCCCCCATGAACAAGACCGTCTATCTCGCCTCCCAGAGTCCACGCCGCCTGGAACTGCTGCGCCAGATCGGCATCGAACCGCTGCTCCTTCCCCTGCGCCACAGCGGCCCACGTGCCGACATCGACGAGACCCCTCTGGCGGGCGAGAAAGCGCTCGACTACGTCGTCCGCATGGCACACATGAAGGGGCGGGCGGGCCTCATGGCGGTGGCCGGCCGCCAGCTGCCCGGCCGGCCAGTCGTGGTGGCCGACACCACGGTGACCCTGGACGGCGACATCCTGGGCAAGCCGGCCACCGCCGCCGAGGCGGTGGCCATGTTGCGGCGCTACGCGGGCCGGGTGCACAGCGTGCTGACCGCCGTCGGGGTGGCGGTGCAGGACCGCGTCGAAGTGGCGGTGTCGGAGAGCGAAGTGCGCTTCCGCTCCCTCGCCGAGGCCGAGATCGCCGCCTACGTGGCCACCGGCGAGTGCTACGACAAGGCCGGCGGCTATGCCATCCAGGGCCGCGCAGCGGTGTTCGTCGAGCACCTCGCCGGCAGCTATTCCGGGGTGATGGGCCTGCCCCTGTGCGAGACGGGCGAACTGCTCAGGAAGGTCGGCTTCGAAGTGCTCTAGCGGCCGCGAGTGACGAGTCGAGAGCCGGGCGTGCGCCCGGCTCTCGACTAATTACTCCGGACCGTGCGCCATGAGCGAAGAGATACTGATCAACGTCACCCCGCAGGAGACGCGGGTGGCCGTGACCTATTTGGGCGCGGTGCAGGAACTGCACATCGAGCGCGCCAGCCAGCGCGGCCTGGTCGGCAACATCTACCTGGGCAAGGTCAGCCGCGTGTTGCCCGGCATGCAGTCGGCCTTCATCGACGTCGGCCTCGACCGTGCCGCCTTCCTGCACGTCGGCGACATCTGGGACGCGCGCGAGGGCGACGGCCTGCTGCCGATCGAGAAGCTGCTGCACGAGGGCCAGAACGTCCTCGTGCAGGTGATCAAGGACCCGATCAGCGCCAAGGGCGCCCGCCTGTCGACCCAGATCAGCATGGCCGGCCGCTTCCTGGTCTACCTGCCGCAGGAGACCCGCATCGGCATCTCGCAGAAGATCGAGGACGAGGCCGAGCGCGAGATGCTGCGCGAGCGCCTGCAGAGCCTGCTGCCGCAGGACGAGCACGGCGGCTTCATCATCCGCACCATGGCCAACATCGCCGAGGACTGCGAGCTGGCCGCCGACGTCGAATACCTGCACACCCTGTGGGACGCCATCAGGAACCGCGCCAACACCAGCGAGGGTCCGGCGCTCATCTACCAGGAGCTGGACCTCGCCCACCGCGTCCTGCGCGACTTCGCCAACGACGAGACCGACCGCATCCTGGTCGACTCGCGCGAGACCTACCTGCGCATGATGGGCTTCGCCGAGGACTTCACCCACAACCTGGTCAGGAAGATCAACCACTACGCCGCCGAGCGGCCCCTGTTCGACCTCTACGGCGTCGAGGAGGAGATCGAGAAGGCGCTGGGCCGGCGCGTCGACCTGAAGTCTGGCGGCTACCTGATCATCGACCAGACCGAGGCGCTCACCACAGTCGACGTCAACACCGGCGGCTACACCAGCGGGCGCACCTTCGACGAGACCATCTTCAAGACCAACCTGGAGGCGGCCCAGACCGTCGCCCGCCAGCTGCGCCTGAGGAACCTGGGCGGCATCATCATCCTCGACTTCATCGACATGGACGTGGCCGAGCACAAGGAGGCGGTGCTGGCCGAGCTGACCAAGGCCATCGCGCGCGACCGCACCCGCATTACCATCAACGGCTTCACCTCCCTGGGCCTGGTGGAGATGACCCGCAAGCGCACCCGCGAGAGCCTCGCGCGCCAGGTCTGCGAACCCTGTCCGACCTGCCAGGGGCGCGGCCAGATCAAGACCGCCCAGAGCGTGTGCTACGAGATACTGCGCAACCTGACCCGCGAGGCGCGCCAGTTCAACGCGCGCGAGTTCCGCATCCTCGCCTCACAGCCGGTGATCGACCTTTTCCTCGACGAGGAATCGCAAAGCTTGGCCCAGCTCTCAGGCTTCATCGGCAAGCCGGTCTCGCTGCAGGTGGAGACCCTGTTCACCCAGGAGCAGTTCGACATCATCCTGCTCTGACGCCTCGACCGTGCCGTGTCCCGAGGTTTGTAGTCCTTGCCCTGGGGCAAAAGCTGAGGGCACCGGCCAATA
>JAQVJE010000069.1 GCA_028695325.1 Gallionellaceae bacterium | reverse complement strand
GCCGCCCTGGGCCTCTACCAGGGGGCTGTTCACGGCCGCTTCGACGATGCCACCCGGCAGGCGCTGGCGGCCTTCCAGACCGCCAGCCTGCCCGGCCGGACCGCTGCCGGGGGCTGCCTGGACCCGGCCACCCGCGCGGCGCTGGCCGACCTGCCGCCGTATACCTTCGACGAGGTGCTGGGCGCCGAACTGGACGCGGTGAATCATGGCCGCGCCGCGATCGGGCTCAACCCCGAACAGGAGGCGGCCGCGTCCGGCAACGCGCTGGTGCGCGCCCACCAGGCCCGCCTGCTGGGCCTGGCCCTGTCCGGCGGCGGCATCCGCAGCGCCACCTTCAACCTCGGCGTGCTGCAGGGCCTGGCCCGCCTCGGTCTGCTGCGCCGGGTCGACTACCTGTCCACGGTGTCGGGCGGCGGCTACATTGGCGCCTGGCTGCATGCCTGGGTGAAGCGTGACGACGGCGGCATCCGGGCGGTCGAAGACAAGCTGGCGGTGCCCGACGGCGCCGCCCGCCATGAGCCCGGCCAGCTGTCCTGGCTACGCCAGTACAGCAACTATCTCACCCCCCGCGTCGGCCTCCTGAGCGCCGATACCATGGCCGGGGTGGCCACCTGGCTGCGCAACGTGCTGCTCAACCAGGCCATCCTGGGCGCCCTGGGCCTGGCCGTGCTGTGCCTGCCGTGGGCCCTGTTTATGCTGCCCGGCCGCTCCGGCTGGACCGTCCCGGCCAGCGTGGCCGGCGGCGTCGCGCTGCTGCTGGCCATGAGCATGAGCCTCCGGGAGATCGCCGACATCCAGCGTGCCGCCGCCCCCGGGACCGGGCGGTCCGGGCCGCCCGCCCGCGCCGCGCACCGCCGGGTGGTGGCGGTGATCGCCGGCACCGCACTGGCCGCGCTGCTGCTGGGCCTGGCGCTACCCATCGCGGCGCCGTCGGATGCCGACGGCCGCATGCTGCGCGTGGTGCTGGGGCCACCCGCCGTGCTGCTCGCCCTGCTGCTGCTCGCCACCGTGGCCGTCGGCCTGGCCGGCCGGCGCCTGCGGGAGGCGACGCGGGAATGGTGCAGCCGCGCCGGTGGCCTGCTCATATCACTGCTGCTGGGCTGGCTGGCCCTGGCCGGCGTGGCGCTGCTGGGCGGCTACGGCATGCTCCTCGCGGGCGCCTGGATCGCCGCCATGGGCGGTGTCGCCTGGCTGGCCACCACGGTGGCCGGCGTGGCCATGGGCGGCGGTGCGGCGGCCGGCAAGGGCTGGAAGAAGGCTGTGGTCGGGGTGGCACCCTGGGTCTTCGTGGCCGGCCTGCTGGTCGTCCTGTCGGTCACCCTGCACGCCGCCATCGTCAAGATGGGCGGCGCCGCGGCGACGCCGGTCTGCCAGGCGGTGGCTGCGGCCGGCCCGGCGCCGGCCTACCGGGTCGAGATGCAGTTCGCCGGCGGCGCGGCCAGCGGCGAGGTCACGCGGCTACGCGCGCAGCCGGGTTGCGACCTGGCGCGCTATGCCGGGGAGGCGGAGCAGGCCCTGGCGGCAGCCTGGGTCCACTTCCTGTCCCTCTTCGCCTGCCTGGTCCTGATGGCCTGGCTGCTGGGCTGGCGCGTCGACATCAACGTGTTCGCCTTCCACATGTTCTACCGCAACCGGCTGGAGCGTTGCTACATGGGGGCGAGCAACCCGCAGCGGCGGCCACAGCCCTTCACCGGCCTGGACTCGCACGACTCGCCCAGGCTGGACGAACTGGAACAGGACGGCCACGTGCAGCGTCCCTATCCGCTCATCAACACGGCCCTGAACATCAGCCGCTCCGACAACCTGGCCTGGCAGGAACGCAAGGCGGCCTCCTTCGTCTTCAGCCCGGCCTATTGTGGCTACCAGCTGCCCGGCGGCGCCGACGTGGCGGCCTACCAGAAGACCGCCGACTACCTCGCCGCCATGCCGGCGCAGCGGCGCGGCTGGCTGGCGCTGGGCACCCCGGTCACCATCTCCGGTGCGGCGGCCAGCCCCAACGCCGGCTATCACACCCATCCGGCCACCGCCTTCCTGATGACCGTGTTCAACGTGCGCCTGGGCTGGTGGATGCAGAACACCCGCCGCCTGGAGCAGTGGCGGCAGGGCGGGCCCAGGCTTTCATTGCGCTACCTGCTGAAGGAGTTGCTGGCCGACACCCGCGACAGCGACGACTTCGTCTACCTGAGCGACGGCGGCCATTTCGAGAACCTGGGCCTCTACGAGCTGGTGCGCCGGCGCTGCCGCTATGTCGTCGTCTGCGACGCCGGCTGCGATCCGGACTACCACTTCGAGGATCTCGGCAACGCCATCCGCAAGTGCCGCATCGACCTCGGCATCGAGATCGACATCGACCCCGGTGCCATCGTGCCGGACCCGGCGACCGGCCGCAGCCAGTTCCACTGCGCCGTCGGCACCATCCACTACGAGCGCCGCGACCCGGTGGCCACGCCGGGTTACCTGCTCTACGTCAAGGCCTCCCTCACCGGCAACGAGTCCACCGACGTCAGACAGTACAAGGCCGAGCATGCGGCCTTCCCGCACGAGAGCACCGGCGACCAGTGGTACAGCGAGTCGCAGTTCGAGAGCTATCGCCGGCTGGGGCTGCACGTTGTCATGCAGGCATTGGCACAGGCCCGCGAGGCCGCCGGCGGCGACCGGGCGTGCGACCTGGAAGGGTTGTTCCACGCCCTCTCCGAGCGCTGGTTCCCGCCCAGCCTGGCCGGGCGGGAGGCGTTCTCGAAACACGGCGCGGAACTGGAGAAGATCTACGACCGCCTGCGCCTGGACGGCAACCTGCGCTTCCTGGACGCCCAGATCTATCCCGAATGGCGCAGGATGGTGGAGTACATCGAAGAGGCCGGCCAGCCGGACCGCCCGGCCATGCTGCCCAACAGCGAGGACGAGCTGCGCGCCGGCTTCTACCTGTGCAACGCACTCATCCAGTTGATGGAAAACGTCTACCTGGACCTGCGCCTGGAGGAGGAACACGGCCACCCCGACAACCGCGGCTGGATGAACCAGTTCCGCCACTGGTCGTGGTCCGGCATGTTCCGCGTCACCTGGGCGGTCTCCGTGTCGACCTACGGCGCCCGCTTCCAGCAGTTCTGCCGCCGCCACCTGGGCCTGGAGAGCGGCGGCTTGGTCCTGTCCGAGGCCGTCGAGGTGGGCGCCGAGGGCTGGCAGGGCAGGCTCAACTTCGTCGAGCAGGACCACGTGCGCCGCCTCATCGCCGGCCACTTCGCCGGCACGGCCGACGATCTGGCCGGCCTCGACCGCACGGCGCTCGTCGAGGTCACGGACCGCTGGCTCGCCGGCGCGGGGCGCGGCCGCCTGGAACTGCAGGTCATGGAGGTGCGCGTGGCCGACCCGAGCGGCAAGGAGCGGACCTTCGCCTTCCAGGTTGGCTTCGCCCTGCTGGACAAGGCCAGGGACAGCAAGGCCGAGCGCGGCCTGGTCTACTACCGCGTGCAGGACCACCTGCGCCGCATGGGGCTGGGCCGCGCCGGCCTGGCCAGGCTGCAGGAGGCCTGGCCGGCCCTCTACGTCGACATGCCCGCCGGCCTGGTCCGCCTCATCCCGGAGGCCGCCCCTGGTCTGCTGCAGAACCTCTGGCACATGGTGCGCTGGAGCCGGGCGGCGGAGCAGGAGACCGGCGGCGCCTGAGACCCGGCGCGCCGGCGCCTATCATGGTAGGAGGCCGCCCGGCCCGACAACCGCTCCGAGAAGGAAGCCCGATGCCCGCCAGCAAGGCACTCGATGCCGCATCACTGCGCAAGCGTTGCGACCCCGCCCAGTTCGATTTCAGTACCACGGCCGAGCTGTCCGCCACCGTCGAGGTGGTCGGCCAGGCCCGCGCCGTCGATGCCGTGGACTTCGGCATCGACATCCGGCGGCCAGGCTACAACCTGTTCGTCATGGGCGAGCCGGGCAGCGGCCGCCATTCCTCGGTGCGCCGCCTGCTCGAGGGCCGCGCCGCGACGGGCGCGGTGCCGAGCGACTGGTGCTACGTCAACAACTTCATCGACGCCAACAAGCCGCGCCTGCTCCAGGTGCCGGCCGGACGCGGCGGCCAGCTCAAGCGCGACATGCAGCAGTTCGTCGCGGAACTCTCGAAGGCGATCGCCGCCGCCTTCGAGAGCGACGAATACCAGCAGCGCATCGAGGCCATCCACGAGACCTACAAGGCGCGCGAGCAGCAGGCCCTGAGTGCGCTCGGCCAGCAATCGTCCGAGCAGGGCGTCGCCCTCCTGCGTACCCCGCACGGCTTCGTCTTCGCCCCCATGAAGGACGGCGAGGCCCTGGCGCCGGACGAGTTCGACAAGTTGCCGGATGAGGAGAAGTCGCGTATCGGCCAGTTGATCGAGGACTACGGCGAGCGTCTCAAGCAGCTCATGCTGCAGTTTCCGCGCTGGCGGCGCGAACTGCAGGTCCAGGTCAAGGAGGCCAGCCGGGAGACCATGGGCCTGGCGGTGGGTCACCTGATCGAGGAACTCAAGGCACGCTATGCCGATCTCGCCGGGGTGCTGGCCTTCCTGGACGAGGTCATGCGCGATATCGTCGAGATCGGCGAGCAGCTGCGCGAGCAGCCCAAGGGCGAGGGCGACGCCAGCGGCCTGGTCATCAGCGGCAACCTGTCGCCGGCCCGCTACCAGGTCAACCTGCTGGTCGACCACGCGGCCACCAAGGCCAGCCCGGTGGTGTACGAGGACAACCCGATCTATCCCAACCTGGTCGGCCGCGTCGACCACATCGCCCAGATGGGCACCCTGGTGACCAACTTCACCCTCATCCGGCCGGGTGCGCTGCACCACGCCAACGGCGGCTACCTGGTGCTGGACGCCATCAAGGTGCTGCTGCAGCCCTATGCCTGGGAGGGCCTCAAGCGTGCCCTGCGCGCCGGCCTGGTGCGCATCGAGTCGCTCGGCCAGGCGCTCGGCCTGGTCGGCACCCTGTCGCTGGAGCCGGAGCCCATGCCGCTGGCGGTCAAGGTGGTGCTGATCGGCGAGCGGCGAGTCTACTACCTGCTCAAGGAGCTCGACCCCGAGTTCTCCGAGCTGTTCAAGATCGCCGCCGACTTCGAGGACGAACTGTCGCGCGACCCGGACAGCGAGCGGCGCTATGCCGAATTCATCGCCACCCTGGCGCGCGCGGCCGGCGTGCGGCCGGTGGCGCGCGACGCCGTGGCGCGCCTGGTCGAGCACGGCGCCCGCCTGGCCGGCGACGCCGAACGGCTGAGCGCCAGCCGGCGCCAGATGAGCGACCTCCTGCAGGAGGCCGACCACTGCGCGGCGCGCGCCGGCCGCGCAGTGGTGGCACCCGCGGACGTCGAGGCCGCGCTGGCGGCGCAGATCCGCCGCGCCGACCGCCTGCGAGACGAATACCAGGACGAGATACTGCGCGGCAACCTCCTGATTGCGGTGAGCGGGGCCCGTATCGGCCAGGTCAACGGCCTGGCGGTGATCGCCCTGGACGACTTCATGTTCGCCCACCCGGTGCGCATCACCGCCACCACCCGCCTGGGCGAGGGCGAGGTGGTGGACATCGAGCGCGAGACCGAGCTGGGTGGGGCGATCCACTCCAAGGGCGTCCTGACCCTGGCCGCCTTCCTGGGCGCCCGCTTCGCCCGCAACCTGCCGCTCTCGCTCTCGGCCAGCCTGGTGTTCGAGCAGTCCTACGGGCCGGTGGAGGGCGACAGCGCCTCCCTGGCCGAGCTGTGCGCCCTGTTGTCCGACCTTGCCGCGGCGCCGGTCAGGCAGTCCCTGGCGGTGACCGGCTCGGTCAACCAGTTCGGCGACGTTCAGGCCATCGGCGGGGTGAACGAGAAGATCGAGGGCTTCTTCGACATCTGCAAGGCGTGCGGGCTCACCGGCGAGCAGGGCGTGCTGATCCCGGCCGCCAACGTCAAGCACCTGATGCTGCGCCAGGACGTGGTCGACGCCTGCGCCGAAGGCCGCTTCGCCGTCCATGCCGTGAGCAGCGCCGACGAGGCCATCGAACTGCTCACCGGGCTGCCGGCCGGCACGGCGGACGCGGGCGGGCTGGTGCCGGAGGGCACGATCAATTACCGGGTGGCCAGCCAGTTGGCCGAGATGTCGGCGCTGCGCCAGGCCTTCGCGGCGGCCGGCCGGGGCGCTGGCCTGGCGGACGAGGTGGATGCGGGGGACGGCCAGGCGGACGGCTGACCTTCAGGCGGGGCCGCCCACCAGCGGCACGAACACCACCGGCAACACGCCGCGCTCCACGATCATGCCGAGCGCGTCCTTGGCGACCAGGCGCAGTTCCTGGTCGCTGCAGGGCGGGCCGACCGGAATGACCAGGCGACCGCCGGGCTTGAGCTGGTCGAGCAGGGCCGGCGGTATGGCGGGCGTCGCGGCGGTCACCACGATGGCGTCGTAGGGGGCGTGCGCGGGCCAGCCGAAATGGCCGTCGCCCACCGCCACCTCGATGTTGTCGTGGCCCAGGCGGTGCAGGCGCTCGCGTGCCAGCTCGGCCAGCTCGGCGACGATCTCCATGGTGTAGACGCGTTTCGCCAGGCAGGCCAGGACGGCGGCCTGGTAGCCGGAGCCGGTGCCGATCTCCAGCACCACGTCGTCGGCGCGCGGGCGCACCAGATCGGTCATCAGGGCGACGACGTAGGGCTGCGAGATGGTCTGACCGTGGCCGATCGGCAGCGGGTGGTTGGCATAGGCGCTGCCGCGCAGGTCATCCGGCACGAAAACGTGGCGCGGCACCCGGCGCAGGGCCTCGATGACGCGCCGGTCCAGCCTGGCGCGGCCGGTCCAGTGCTGGGTGTCTTGCATCTCCGCGGCGATCTCCGCCAGCAGGGCCTCCAGTTCCTGGTCGAAAGCGCTGTCCATGTGGTTTACCTCCACGGCGCGGCCGGCACCCCGGCAACAACCTAAGGGTAGCCGATCGGCAGGGTGGCGTGGCCCGACACCCAATCCGGGGTTAGTATTGGCAAAACTACTCAATCGCACGAACGCGCATGCCGCACGCCAACGCCGATTTGCCACCGGGCCGTCCCGCCGGGCCGCCGATGGACCGTTGCTTCGCCTATGGTTCGCTGATGTGCCCGGACATCATGTCCCGGGTCAGCGGCCTGGCCGTGCCCGGTGAGCCGGCCACGCTGGCCGGCCATGCCCGGCATCCGGTCGCCCACGAGGACTATCCGGGCCTGGTGGCCGCGCCGTGCGGCCGCGTCGAGGGCGTCCTGTACCGCGGCCTGGATGCCGCCGCGCTGGCGCGTCTCGATGCCTTCGAGGGCGAGATGTATGAGCGCCGGGCGCTGCGGGTCAACCTGGTTGGCGGCGAAGTTGTCACCGCCTGGTGTTATGTATTCAGGGAGCGTTACCGCGACCGTCTGCTGCCCGGCGACTGGCGCTTCGACCATTTCCTGGCCGTGGGGCGAGCCCGTTTCCTGGCCCGCTACGTCGGTTTCAACGCATTGCCATCAGAATGAGGGAGTCCGTCATGTCATCGTCACCGCGTCTGCTATCCGTCCTGATCCCGCTGGCCCTGGCCGGCTGTGCCAGCCAGGAGGCGGTCGAACCGGCCGCTTACCAGCAGGATCGCCTTGACCGCCTGGAACAGATGGTCCGCAGCGCCGCCGACCCCGGCCGGTATGCCGCGCTGGAACGCGCGGCGCAGGACGACCGCGCGGCCATCGCCCGCCTCGACCAGGAACAGCGCGCTCTGGTCGATCGCCTGGCGCGCAACGGGCAGCGCTACGACGCCCTGGCCGGGCAGGGCGGCGCCGACCGTGCCGTCACGGCCGAGCGCCTGGACCGCATCGAGCAGCGCCTGGACGCACTGTCGGCGTCGGTGCGGGAGGCCCTTGCCCTGGCCAGCCAGGAATACCTGCGCCTCAACGGCAAGGAGGCCTTCACGGTCGCGCTGACCGAGGACCGGGCGATGTACCCGATCAACTCGCCCGAACTGGCCCGCGGCGACCTCGCCCAGCTGGACGAGCTGATGGCCAGGCTGGCCGGCCTGGGCCAGGAATACCACCTGGAGATACAGGGCCATGCCGACAACATCGGCCCGGAGGACTACAACTACGAGCTCGGCAAGGCGCGCGCCGAGGTGGTCAAGCGCCACCTGCATGACCGCAAGGGTGTGCCGCTCAGCCAGATGTCGGTGATCTCGTTCGGCAGCAGCCGGCCGCAAGACGCCGCCAGCCTGCACAACCGGCGCATCCTGATCCGGGTGCTGGTGCCGAAGTAAGGGACGATCAGCGGCCGGTCGCCGTCACCCGGACGCCGTCGGTGATGCGGTCGTCCGGCCTGGCGATCACCATCTCGCCTTCCCTGATGCCCTCCAGCAGCTGGGCCGCGAGGCCGCTGCGCTGGCCGATCCTGACCGGGCGCAGGTGGGCGCGGCCGTCCGCGATCACGAACAGGGCCCAGCCCCCGTCGTGCCTGAACAGGGCGCTGGTCGGTGCCAGGAGGACGTCATCACCCTGCCAGATCACGAAGCTGGCCTCGACCCGGTAGCCGTCGGCCAGGCGCCGCCAGACCTCGGGCGGCGTCGTGATGTCGGCGATCACGCGCACCCGCTGTTCCTCGACGCCGAGCGCCGACACCTTGGTGAAGCCGGCCGGCTCGACCACCCGCACCACTGCGTCGAGGGCCGGCTCGCCGCCCCAGCGGTCCAGCCTGACCGGGGTGCCGGCGGTGATCTTCACGGCGGCGCTGGACAGCACTTCCACCACTACCTCCAGACTGTCCGGGTTGCCAATCTCGATGAGGGGCTGGCCGGCCGCGACCGGCCCCTCGCTCTCATGCGGCACCGCGAGCACACGGCCGGCCACCGGCGCGGTCACCGCCACGGTGCCGCCGGTGGCCGGGCGGCCGGCCTCGATCAGAGCCGCCCTGGCCACCGCCAGCTGGTAGTCCGCTGTGCGGGCGTTCTGTTCGGCGGCCTGGCGGTTGGCCTGGCCGGCCTGCCGGCGCGAACGGGCCTGGTCGACCGCCGCCTGGGCGACGAAGCGGGCCTGGAAGAGGGATTCGGCGCGCGCGAGTTCCTGTTCCGCCAGGCGCTCCTCGGCGGCGGCGGCGGCGACCGCCGCGCGGGCGGCCTGGGCGGCGGCGCGTGCCGCCTCGGCCTGGGCGGCGGCCTGGGCGCGGCCGCGCGGATCCAGGCCGGCCGAGCGGGTCGGTTCCAGCACCGCCACCACCTGGCCGGCGGCGACCGCATCGCCGACCTTGAGGGCGATGCGGCGCACGTGGCCGGCCACCGGGGCCGAGATGGCATAGCGCTCGCGTACCCGGGTCTTGCCTTCCTCGTCGACCGTCACCGCCAGGCGGCCGCGTGCGACGGCGGCGGTCTCCACCGGCACCGGGCCGGGCAGGAAGCCCCAGGCGATGACGGCCAGGATGGCCAGGCCGAGGAGGATGAGAGGGATCTTGTTGCGCATGGTCGATTAAGCCGTCATTCCCTTGTCTTCAATACCCCGATCAGGTCCAGCCGGCCGAGCCGGTGCCAGGCCAGCAGGCCGGAGAGGACGGCCGACACCACCACCACGGTGGCGCTCAGGGCGTAGTTGTAGGCGGTCATCACCAGGGGCAGGCGATAGAGGTCCGACTCGAACACCACCACCAGTATGCCGCACAGCCCGGTGCCGACCAGGAAGCCGACCGGGATCGCCGCCAGGGTCAGCACGGCCAGCTCGCCGAGCAGGATATAGGCGATCTCGCCGCGGGTGAAGCCGAGCACGCGCAGGCTGGCCAGCTCACGGCTGCGCTCCGAGAGGGAGATGCGGGCCGAGTTGTAGACCACGCCGAAGGCGATGATGCCGGCCAGCAGGGTGGACACCATGTTGAAGAACAGCACGAACTCGCCCAGGGTGGCGTAGAAGCTCCGGATCGCCGCTGCGTGGGCGACCAGGCCGAGCACGCGCGGGCGGTCGTGCAGGGCGGCGTAGAGCGGACCGGCGCGCTCCGCTTCATGCGACACGTAGGCACCGGAGACCACGTCGCCCTCACGCATGAGCGTATTCAGCACGTTCTGGCGGATGTAGGCGGACACCCCCAGGTACTGCTTGGTGATGCCCTGCACCGGGATGCGCAGGACCTGGCGGCGGCCCTCCAGCACCTCGACGGTGAGGAGGTCGCCTGGCCTGACGTGCAGTATGTTCTCGGCCAGGTGGTCGGTCAGGACGATGCCGTCGGGCGGTACCTGAACCGGCTTCAAATTGCTGTCCAGCGAGCGGTGCAGGCGGCCCTCGGCCTGGATGCCGGACAGGCTGGTGCGGTAGTGGTAGTGCTGGAAGCGCAGGTTGACCGGCACGTCGCGGAAACCCTCGACCTGGCGCACGCCGGGCAGGCTGGCGATCTCGTAGAGGGCGCGTCCGGAGGTGGGCTCGATGAAGGTCACCGAGAGGTCCTCGCGGGCGGCCTGGCGGAATTGCACGTCGACCATGAAGTCAATGGCGCCACGCTGGTAGTTGCCCACCATCATGAGGCCGCCGGCGCAGGCGATGCCGAACAGGGTAAGCAGCGACTTCACCGGCCGGCGCTCGATGTGGCGCAGGATCATGCGCGAGGGCTGGCCGAGGTAGCGTTGCAGGCCCAGGCGCTCGACGGTGGTGGCGCGGTAGGCTACCGGGGTCTCCGGCCGCATGCCCTCGGCGGGCGGCAGACGGGTGGCGTTGAGGACCGCGAACAGGGTGCCGCCGATGCCGGCCGCGCCGCCCACCGACAGGGCGATCAGGATGGCCGGCGGGCGCAGCACATAGTCCAGGTAGGGGAAGCGATAGAAGTCCATGTACACCTCGGCCAGACCGTGACCGAACCAGGCCCCCAGGGCGACGCCGCCGGCTACCCCCACCAGGACGATGCCGAGGACCAGCTTGAGGTAGTGCCAGCCGATGGCGGTGTTGCTGTAGCCGAATGCCTTGAGGATGGCGATCTGGTCGCGCTGGGTGGCGATCAGGCGGCTCACCACGACGTTGAGCAGGAAGGCGGCGACGCCCAGGAAGATGGCGGGGAACACCGTCGCGGTGGTCTTGAGCTGCTTCAGTTCCTCGGCGAGGAAGCGGTTGGAAAACTGATCCTTGCGGCCGTAGGCGCCGACGCCGCCGTAGGGCGCCAGGAGGTCGTCGAGGCGCTCGATCACCGCCTGTTCCGCGGTGCCGGGGGCCAGGGTGAGGGCGACCCGGTTGAAGGCGCCATCCATGCCGTAGGCTACGGCGAGGGCGTGGCGGCCCATCCACAGTACGCCATAACGCTGGAAGTCGGGGAACATGGCGCCGGGGGCGATCTGGTAGACGTATTCCGGCGACAGGGCGATGCCCACCAGGGTGAGCTGTTTGAGGCGGCCATTGATGATCGCGCCGACGCGGTCGCCTGGTTCGAGGCCGTGGGCGTCGGCGAAGGTGTCGCTGACCAGGGTCTCGTCGGTGCTGTAGGGGGTGGGGTAGCGGCCGCGCTTGAGGTGCAGGCGGTTGAGCAGGGCCTCGCCGTGGTCGGGGATGGAGAGCAGTTGGCCGGTGATGGGGTCGTCGAAGCCTTCGACTTCGAGCTTGACCTGGGCCACCACGCGGGTCTCCGCCTCGCGTACGCCGGGGATCTCGCGCAGGCGTTCGGCGAGGGCCTCGGGGGCGCGCTTCAGGGGGGCGAACACCTGGGCGAAGCGGTAGTCGTCGTAGAAGCGGTCGCGCGTCTCCAGCAGGGAGTCGTAGGTGGACAGGGCCATTACCAGGGTGGCGACGCCGCCCATGATCACCGCCGCGATGGCCAGGACCTGGCCGCGCATGAGCCAGAGGTCGCG
>JAQVJE010000005.1:40713-46310 GCA_028695325.1 Gallionellaceae bacterium | reverse complement strand
TGCAGAAGCGCATACGCGCCGGCGAGCTGGTGACCTACGACGGCGAGATCGAGCTGGAGGAACTGCTGCGCGTCTTCCCCGACGTGAAGTGGCAGGACGACGGCGAGTACGAACACGTCGAGGAGATCAAGCGCAAGGCATTCGGCAAGCGGGTCATGGAACGCGCCCTGCCGGACAAGGAGGTCCTCGCCGAGCGCCTGTACGAGCTGGGCAGGGAATTCGCCGCCGCCAAGTCGCTGCTGCTCCACTACGACCGCGTGTTCGACTGGCTCGACGACCGCCTGGCCGGCCTGGCCGAGGATGACCCCGACTCGGCCGATGCCATGCTGGCGATCCGGATCTGGCTGCGCCAGCAGCTCGACGAAGCCCCCAACGAGGCCGAGCGCGCCCGCGCGCTGCTGGCCAAGGAGAGCGTGATGCGCGTGATGTCGGCCCGCGTCGTGGTAAAGCCAAGCGGCCACGAATTCTACGTCGAAGGCAACGACACCATCCTGGAGGCGGCGCTCAGGGCCGGCATACCGCTCGACTATGGCTGCAGCAACGGCAACTGCGGCGAGTGCAAGGTCAGGCTGCTGTCCGGCCAGGTCAGCAAGGTGCACCCGCACGACTACCCGCTCGGCGAAGCCGAGCGCGCCGCGGGGGCGATCCTGATGTGTTCCTACACGGCGGTCACCGACCTGGTGATCGAGGCCGGCGTGGCAGGGGCTGACGACATCCCCGAGCAGACCATAGCGACTCGCGTGAAGGCGGTCGAACGGCTCGCCGACGACCTCCTCGCCCTCCATCTCACCACGCCGCGCAGCCAGCGCCTGCGCTTCCTCGCCGGCCAGCGGGTGAACCTGGCGGCGGGTGGCAGCGCAGGCGAGTACGCCGTCGCCAGCTGCCCCTGCGAGGATCGCCACATCGAACTGCACGTGCGGCGAGACACCGGGCCGTTCGCCCGCGTGGCCTTCGAATCGCTGGCCAAGGAGGCGCCGGTTACCCTGACCGGGCCGCACGGCCATTTCGTGATCGAGATGGATTCCCGTCGGCCGGTCATCTTCGTCGCCTGGGACGAGGGCTTCGCGCCGATCAAGAGCCTGGTCCAGCATGCCATGTCGCTGGATCTGGCCGAGACCATGGACCTGTACTGGATCGCCGACCGCCTGCCGCATTACCAGGACAACCTGTGCCGGTCGTGGACCGATGCCCTGGACAACTTCCGCTACCAGCCCCTGGCGGCGGCCGACGGCATGGACGCCAATCTCGCCGCCATCCTGGCCGAGCATCCCGACCTGTCCCGCTACGACGTCTACGCGGCCGGTCCGGCGGACATGCTGGCGCGGCTGCGCCAGGCGGCCGTCGAACATGGGCTGGCGGCCCAGGGCTGGCACGGCGAGAGCGTACTCTAGCGTCCCGGCGCCACCCAGACTCCGCAGCCGGCACCGAAAGCGGGATTGCCATCGGCGCTTGGCCCTCGCCGGCGGGTTTGCGCACCACCGACTGGCTGAGGCCGGTGGGGATATGAAATAATCTCCACCTTTCAGTCAGTTGGACAGCGGATGTCACGCACTCTCTACGACAAGCTATGGGACGCCCACGTGGTGCACGTCGAGCCGGACGGCACGACGCTGCTCTACATCGATCGCCACCTGGTCCATGAAGTAACCAGCCCGCAGGCCTTCGAGGGCCTCAAGATGGCCGGCCGCAAACTGTGGCGCATCAACACGGTATTGGCCACGCCCGACCACAACGTGCCGACCACGGCGCGCGACCAGGGCATCGCCGACCCCGTCTCGCGCACCCAGGTCGAGACCCTGGACGCCAACTGCGCCGAGTTCGGACTCACCGAATTCGGCATGAACGATAGCCGCCAGGGCATCGTGCACGTGATCGGCCCTGAGCAGGGCTTCACCCAGCCCGGCGTCACCCTGGTGTGCGGCGATTCCCATACCAGCACCCACGGCGCCTTCGCCGCCCTGGCCTTCGGCATCGGCACTTCCGAGGTGGAGCACGTCATGGCCACCCAATGCCTGTGGCAGAAGAAGTCCAAGGCCATGCAGGTGCGGGTGGAGGGCGACCTGGCCGCCGGCGTCAGCGCCAAGGACGTCGCCCTGGCGGTGATCGGCCGCATCGGCACCGCCGGTGGCACCGGCTACGCCATCGAGTTCGCCGGCACGGCCATCCGCTCGCTGTCCATGGAGGGCCGCATGACCCTGTGCAACATGGCCATCGAGGCGGGCGCGCGCGCCGGCCTGGTGGCGGTGGACGACAAGACCCTGGCCTACGTGAAGGACCGCCCGCTGGCGCCCAAGGGCGATCAGTGGGAGAAGGCGGTGGCCTGGTGGCGGACGCTGGTGTCCGACGCGGGTGCGCACTTCGACGCCGTGGTGGAGATCACCGCCGCCGACATCGTGCCGCAGGTGACCTGGGGCACCTCGCCTGAGATGGTGGTGCCGGTGACCGGCCGCGTGCCGGACCCCGCCGCGGCGCCCAGCGCGGTGAAGCGGGCCGACTGGGAACGCGCCCTCGACTACATGGGTCTCAAGCCCAATACCACGGTCTCGGAGATCGCCGTGGACAAGGTGTTCATCGGCTCCTGCACCAACTCACGCATCGAGGATCTGCGCGAGGCGGCCGCCGTCGCCCGCGGCCGCAAGGTCGCCGCCAACGTCAGCCAGGCCATGGTGGTACCCGGCTCCGGCCTGATCAAGGCGCAGGCCGAGGCGGAGGGGCTGGACAGGATCTTTACCGAGGCCGGCTTCGAGTGGCGCGACCCGGGCTGCTCCATGTGCCTGGCCATGAACGCCGACCGCCTGGAGCCGGGCGAGCGCTGCGCGTCGACCTCGAACCGCAACTTCGAGGGCCGCCAGGGCCAGGGCGGTCGCACCCATCTGGTCAGCCCCGCCATGGCGGCGGCGGCGGCCGTCTTTGGACATTTTGTTGACGTGCGTGAGGTGATGCGATGACCCCGAAGAACCTGATCATCCTGGGCGTGGTGAAACTGGCCGTGATCGCCGTGGCGATCGGCGTGGTGTTCAGCCTGTATGGCTGCAACACCGTGCGCGGCATCGGCCAGGACATCGAGAAGGCCGGCGACGCCATCCAGCGATCGTCGCAATGACGCCATTTATCGATTTGACGAGGTATGCGATGAACCCCAAGAAAGTGATCATCCTGGTCCTGCTCGCCATGCTGGGTGGCAGCATGCTCGGCCTGTATGGCTGCAACACCGTGCGCGGCATCGGACAGGACATCGAGAAGGCCGGCGACGCCATCCAGCGGTCGAGCAACCAATGAAGCCCTTCACCCGCCTGGATGGCCTGGTGGCGCCGCTCGACCGCGCCAACGTCGATACCGACGCCATCATCCCGAAGCAGTTCCTGAAGTCGATCAAGCGCACGGGCTTCGGCCCCAACGCCTTCGACGAGTGGCGCTATCTCGACCACGGCGAGCCCGGCATGGACAACTCGCAACGGCCGCTGAACCCCGACTTCGTGCTCAACCAGCCGCGCTACCGGGGTGCCTCGGTGCTGCTGGCGCGGGAGAACTTCGGCTGCGGCTCGTCGCGCGAGCACGCCCCCTGGGCCCTGGAGGACTACGGCTTCCGCGCCATCATCGCCCCCAGCTTCGCCGACATCTTCTACAACAACTGCTTCAAGAACGGCCTGCTGCCCATCGTGCTGCCGGCCGCCACGGTCGACACGCTGTTCCGGGAGACCTATGCCGCCGAGGGCTACCGCCTGACCGTCGACCTGGCGGCGCAGACCGTGGCCACGCCGTCGGGTGAGACCTTCGCCTTCGAGGTCGACGCCGAGCGCAAGCACCGCCTGCTCAACGGCCTCGACGACATCGGCATCACCCTGCAGTTCACCGATGAGATCAAGGCCTACGAGGCCCGTCGCAAACAAGAAACCCCCTGGCTGTTCGCCTGAAAGGAAACCAATGAAGCTCGCAGTGTTGCCGGGTGACGGCATCGGCCCGGAGATCGTCGCTCAGGCGGTCAAGGTTTTGGACGCCCTGCGCCATGATGGCCTGCAGGTCGAGATGGAAGAGGCGCCTATCGGCGGCGCCGGCTACGAGGCGGCGAAGGACCCGCTGCCTGAGGCCACCTTCAAGCTCGCCCAGGAGGCCGACGCCGTCCTGCTCGGTGCCGTCGGCGACTGGAAGTACGACAGCCTGCCGCGCGACCTGCGCCCGGAGCGCGGCCTCTTGCGCATCCGCAAGGGCCTCAACCTGTTCGCCAACCTGCGCCCGGCCCTGCTCTATCCCGAACTCGCCTCCGCCTCGACACTCAAGCCGGAAGTGGTGGCCGGGCTCGACCTGATGATCGTGCGCGAGCTCACCGGCGACATCTACTTCGGCCAGCCGCGCGGCATCTCCACCCTGGAGGATGGCCAGCGCGAGGGCATCAACACCATGCGCTACAACGAGACCGAGATCCGCCGCATCGGCCGCATCGCCTTCGACATCGCCATGAAGCGCAACAAGAAGGTCTGCTCGGTGGACAAGGCCAACGTCCTGGAGTCCACCGAGTTGTGGCGCCAGGTGATGATCGAGATCGCCCGCGACTACCCCGAGGTCGAGCTCTCCCACATGTACGTCGACAACGCCGCCATGCAGCTGGTGCGGGCGCCCAAGCAGTTCGACGTCATGGTCACCGGCAACATTTTCGGCGACATCCTGTCCGACGAGGCCTCGATGCTGACCGGCTCCATCGGCATGCTGCCCTCGGCGTCGCTCGACGAGCACAACAAGGGCATGTACGAGCCCAGCCACGGCTCCGCCCCGGACATCGCCGGCAAGGACATCGCCAACCCGCTGGCGACCATCCTGTCGGTGGCCATGATGTTCAAGTACAGCTTCGACGACGAGGCCACCGCGAGCCGCATCGACAACGCGGTCAAGAAGGTGATCGCCGCCGGCTACCGCACCGGCGACATCTGGACCGAGGGCTGCACGAAGGTGTCCTGTTCCGGCATGGGCGACGCAGTGGTCGCGGCACTGTAACGAATCGAATGCATTGAGGTGGATGAAATGAAAAAAGTAGGCCTGATCGGCTGGCGCGGCATGGTGGGCTCGGTGCTCATGGGCCGCATGAAGGAAGAGCGCGACTTCGACCATATCGAACCGGTCTTCTTCACCACCTCCAACGTCGGCGGCCAGGGCCCCGACATCGGCAAGGCGGTGCCGCCGCTGAAGGACGCCATGTCCGTCGACGAGCTGAGGGCGATGGACATCATCATCACCGCCCAGGGCGGCGACTACACGAAAGAGATCTACCCGAAGCTGATGGCCAGCGGCTGGAAGGGCTACTGGATCGACGCCGCCTCCACCCTGCGCATGGCGGACGACGCCATCATCATCCTCGACCCGGTCAACAAGCGGGTCATCGAGGATGGCATCGCCCGCGGCGTCAAGACCTACGTCGGCGGCAACTGCACGGTTTCGCTGATGCTGATGGCGCTCGGCGGCCTGTTCGAGGCGGGCCTCATCGAGTGGATCTCCCCGATGACCTACCAGGCCGCCTCCGGCGCCGGCGCGCGCAACATGCGCGAGCTGATCGAGCAGATGGGTGCGGTGCACGCCGAGGTCGCCCACCTGGTCAGCGACCCCGC
>JAQVJE010000005.1:26069-40613 GCA_028695325.1 Gallionellaceae bacterium | reverse complement strand
GGGTGGCGAAGCCTCTCAACATCGCCCTCCTCGGCGCCGATGACCCGCTCGGCGAGGCCGTCCTGCGCCTGCTGTCCGAGCGCGACATCGAGCTCGGCGAGCTGTTCCCCCTCTCCATGGCCGAATCGGACGGCTGTGTCACCCTGCGCGGCGAGGAACTGCCGCTGCTGGAAGTCGCCGGCTTCGACTGGACGCGCGCCGACGTGCTGCTCAACGCCACCCGCGCGCCGGCCGCCGGCCGGATCGAGTCCTCGGCTGCCCTGGCCGGCTGCCGGGTGATCGGCCTCGGCCAGGGCGACGCGCCTGGCCGCATCGCCGTCGAGGGCGGCCTGGCCGTCGCCCTGCAGCGCGTCCTGGCCCCGCTGCGGCAAGAGGCCGGCCTGGCCGCCCTGGCGGTGACCGCCATGTTGCCGGTGGCGGCGGCGGGCGAGGCGGGGGTGGCCGAGCTGGCTGGCCAGACCCGCGCCCTGTTCGCCATGGAGAGCATCGAGCCCGAGGCCTTTCCGCTGCAGATCGCCTTCAACCTGATCCCCCAGGTCGGTGCCATCGGTATGGACAGTGCCAGCAGCCTGGAACGCGACACGGCGGCCGAACTGAGGACCCTGCTCGACAGCTCCGGCCTGCCGGTCTCGCTGACCGCCATCTGGGCGCCGCTGTTCTACGGCGCCGCCCTGACCGTGCACGCCAGCACCGCGGCGGCGGTCGACCTTGCCGCCCTACGTGCCCGGCTGGCCGACCTGCCCGGCGTCACCTGCATGGATACCGGCCTGCCGGGCGGCGTGGCGACCCCGGCCACCGATGCCCAGGATAGCGAGGCCGTCTTCGTCGGCCGCCTGCGCGCCGGCGCCGACCCGCAGCACGACGTCTCCATGTGGCTGGTGCTCGACCTGATGCGGCTGGAGGCCGCGCGGTTGGTGGATCGGCTGGAAAATTTGTTTGAACGATAGGCGGGTTCGGTGCTACCGTGAGGCCCGCCTCGATAGGCGGCGCAACACCATTGAGTAAGCATGGGTTCTGTTTGGCGATTCACGCTGCCCGCGACGCCGCGGATAGGGGAGAGATGGTGAAAAGTTCAGTCAGGATCAGTGCCTTGCTGGCGACCCTGTGCGTATTGTCCGGCACCGCCACGGCGGCCGGCCTCGGCCGCCTGACGGTGCAGTCGGCGCTTGGGCAGCCACTGCGGGCGGAAATCGAGCTGTTGTCCGTGTCGACCGAGGAAGCCGGCAGCATCGAGGCCAGAGTGGCCAGCGCGGAGGCCTTCCGGCAGGCCAGGCTGGAAAGGTCGGGGCTGATTTCCGAACTCGACCTGACCATAACGAAGCTGCCGGATGGACAGCCGGTGCTCAGGATCACCTCGACCACCCCAGTCAACGACCCCTTCGTCGACCTGTTGCTCGAGCTGGCCTGGAACTCGGGCCGGATTCAACGCGCCTACACCCTGTTGCTCGACCCGTCGCCGGATGCCAAACCACCCGGCGAAGCACAAGCTCCCACCACCGCCCCGCCAGTCGCGGCGCCAGCCGTGACCGTGCCGGCGACCAGGAAGGTAGCCAAAGCCGTGCCGCCGCGCATCACCCATGCAGTGCAGGCGGGCGAATCATTGCGCAGCATCGCGGTGAAGAACCTGCACCCCGATGTCACCATAGCCATGATGATCGCCAGCCTGTACCAGGCCAACAGGCACGCCTTCGCCGCGGACAACGTCAACATGCTCAAGGCTGGCGAAGTACTGACCGTGCCTGACCGCGACACGGTCATGCGCATGTTCAGCCCGCACCAGGCCCAGCAACTGCTGAATGAACAGCGCGCTGCCTGGCATGAGATACAGGGCCGGCTCGCCAGCCAGGCGACGCAGGTGGTCGCCGAGACGAGCGCGGAGGCGGCCGGCAGGGGCCGGGTCGCTGCAGCCCCGCCCCCTGCGCCGCCCGCGCCTGCCGCGCCGGTCAAGGATGTACTCCGGTTGTCCAAGGGCGAACCGGTCCAGGGCAATGCCCAGGCGGCCGATTGGCGGCGCGAGTTGGAGGAGGAACTGGCCGCCAAGGACCGAGCCCTCCAGGATGCCTTGGCAAGGGTGCAGCAACTCGAGAACTCGGTAAAGGATTTGCAGCGGTTGATGGAACTGCAGGCCGGTGGGGCGGCCGCTCCGCAACAGGACAGACCGGTGGCAGCGCCCGTCCTGCCCGCCACGCCGCCAGAAGCCGATAAAGCGGGTTTACTGCGCACGCTGCTGGATTACCCGCTCTACCTCGCAGGACTGGCGGGCGCGCTGGTCGTCGGGCTTGCGGCGTACATGTTCGCCAGACGCCGGCGCCAGAACCTGTCTGGTTTCAGACAGGGGATGATGACCGAGGGCGGCGCACTGAAGCTGTCGGCCGTTGCATCCCCTTCCGGACCGGGCGCCGGCCGCTTCACGGCCGGCCATTCGCATGGTGCAACCGAACTCACCGGTTTGGGGCTGGGCACCATCGACACCCACGAGGTTGACCCCATCGCCGAGGCTGACGTCTACCTGGCCTACCATCGTGCTGCGCAAGCGGAGGAGATACTCAAGGATGCGCTGACCAAGAATCCTGGCCGGCAAGACCTGCTCCTCAAACTGCTCGAGGTCTACGCCGCCAGCCAAGACACCGCCAACTTCGCAGCGCGTGCTCGTGAATTGCAGGCGCGCCTGAACGACCCTGGCAGCCCGATCTGGCTCAAGGTGACGGAAGTGGGCCGCCGCATCGATCCCGACAATGTGCTTTATCGCACTGCCGGCATCTCGGCCGCACCGGCCCAGAAATCTCCAGTCGCCACTTCGGACCGGGAATCCACGGCCAGCGTCCCGGCGCCGGAGTCCCCGGCGGCAGCGCCAGCCGGCGAACTGCCCTCGCTGGACTTCTCCGGCATCGACCTGGAACTGACTGACGTCGGCCGCGAGGAATCTGCCGAGCCGCCCGCAGACAACGCCGCCGAGCCCGACGAGATGGATGCCAAGCTAGACCTGGCCCGTGCCTGCATCGACTTGGGCGACCAGGACGGTGCGCACGCGCTCATCGACGAGGTGCTCAAGGGAGGCAGCAGCCAGCAGAAACTGGCAGCCGAGGCCTTGCTCGCCGGCCTGCAGGGATAGATTGCATCCTGCACTGCGCATCCATCTCTATCTCGTTTCCGCCCTGGCCCTGCCGGGGCTGAGCCTATTCGCCCTGGTCGTCGCTGCCGCGACGCTGGCCCTGGTCTTCGCCGGCCGCCTCGGTGCCATGCTGCGCCTGACCTGGCGGGCGCGCTGGCTGTTCATCCTGCTCGGTGTCGGCCATGCCTATGGCCTGCCCGGCCCGGCGGCCTGGCCGGCCTGGGGCGACTGGTCGCCATCGCTGGCGGGTCTGCACGCCGGCGGTCTGCAGATGCTGCGTCTGCTGCTGCTGCTTTGGGCACTCGACGCCCTGGTGGTGGCCATGGGCAGCCGGCGCATGCTGGCCGGCCTGCATGGTCTGTTCGCCGGCTTTGGCCACCTGGGTTTCCCTGCCGAGCGGCTGACCGTGCGGCTGGGCCTGACCCTGCAGGCCATGGAGCGCAATTCCATGAAACTCAGGAACCTCGCCGCACTGCTGGCGTCCGCCGGCGCCGACCTCGCCGGCACCACCCACTACACCCTGCACCACGAGGCCTGGCGCCGGCGGGACAGCCTGCTGCTGGCCGCCGCCCTAGTTGGCCTGCTCGCCCTATGGCTCGTCTAGCGCTCGGCCTCGAATACGATGGCTCCGCCTTCTGCGGCTGGCAGACCCAGCCGGGTGGCGGCGCCGTGCAGGACCACCTGGAACGCGCCCTGGCCCAGGTGCACGGTGCACCGGTCGCCACCGTGGCGGCCGGGCGCACCGACGCCGGCGTGCACGCCACCGCCCAGGTGGTGCATTTCGACGCCTTCAACGAGCGGCCGCTGGGCGCCTGGGTGCGTGGTGTCAACAGCCACCTGCCGGCCGGCGTCGCGGTATTGTGGGCAAAGGAGGTGGGAGAGGATTTCCATGCCCGCTTCGGCGCCCGCGAGCGGGCCTACCGCTATCGCCTGCTCAATCACCGGGTACGACCGGCCATCCTGGCCGGCAAGGTGGGCTGGGTGCATGCACCGCTGGATGTCGACGCTATGACGGCGGCGGCCGCAAGCCTCGTCGGCACGCACGACTTTTCCGCCTTCCGCGCCGCCGAGTGCCAGGCCAGGTCGCCCATCCGCGAACTGCGCCAGGCCCGGGTCGCCGGCCAGGGGTCCTATGTCACCTTCGACTTCCGCGCCAACGCCTTCCTGCACCATCAGGTGCGCAACATGGTGGGCGCCCTGGTCTGGATCGGCCTCGGCCGCCGGCCGCCCGAGTGGATGGGCGGGCTGCTGGCCTCGCGGGATCGTCGCCTGGGCGCCGCCACCTTCGCGCCAGACGGGCTCTACCTGGTCGACGTGCGTTACGATGCCGAATGGGACCTGCCCGCATCCGAGGATCGCATACTGCTGCCATGAGAACCCGCATCAAGATCTGCGGCATCACCCGGGTCGGGGACGGCCTCGATGCCGCCCGCCTGGGCGCCGACGCCATCGGCCTGGTGTTCGCTGAGCAAAGCCCGCGCCGGGTCGACATCGCCGAGGCTGCCGCCATTGCGGCCACCCTGCCGCCCTTCGTCGCCAGCGTCGCCCTCTTCGTCAATCCCGCTGAGGACCTGGTCTGGCAGGTCATCACTGCGGTGCGTCCCAGCCTGCTGCAGTTCCACGGCGAGGAGACGGCGGCCTTCTGCGCCGGCTTCGGGGTGCCCTTCCTGAAGGCGATCCGGGTCCGGCCCGGGACGGATTTGCTACAATGCGCGGCCGATTTCGCCGCCGCCAGCGGCCTGCTGCTCGACGCCTACAGCCCGGACGCCCACGGCGGCACCGGCCACCGCTTCGACTGGTCGCTGATCCCGGCGGCCATGCCGCTGCCGGTGGTGCTGGCCGGCGGCCTCGGGCCCGGCAACGTGGCCGAGGCGGTGCGCGCGGTGCGACCCTGGGCGGTGGACGTGTCGTCCGGCGTGGAAGCGGCAAGGGGCATCAAGGATGCGGCGAAGGTCGCCGCATTCATCAATGAGGTTAGGAACGTTGACTTACAGCTATCCCGATAACAGCGGCCACTTCGGCCCCTACGGCGGCATCTACATGGCCGAGACCCTGATCCCGGCAGTGGAGGAGTTGCGCCGCGAGTACCTGCGCTTCCGCGACGATCCCGACTTCCAGGCCGAGTTCGCTTATGAACTGCAGCACTACGTCGGCCGGCCGAGCCCGATCTACCACGCCGCCCGCCTGTCGGAGCACCTGGGCGGGGCGCAGATCTACCTCAAGCGCGAGGACCTCAACCACACCGGCGCGCACAAGATCAACAACGCCATCGGCCAAGCCCTACTGGCCAAGCGCATGGGCAAGAAGCGGGTGATCGCCGAGACCGGTGCCGGCATGCACGGCGTCGCCACCGCCACCGTGGCGGCCCGCTTCGGCATGGAGTGCATCGTCTACATGGGCGCCGACGACATCCAGCGCCAGGCCCCCAACGTCTTCCGCATGAAACTGCTGGGTGCCACCGTGGTGCCGGTGGAGTCTGGCTCGCGCACCCTTAAGGACGCCTGCAACGAGGCTATCCGGGACTGGGTCACCAACGTCGAGAGCACCTTCTACATCTTCGGCACCGCCGCCGGCCCGCACCCGTACCCGATGATGGTGCGCGACTTCCAGTGCGTGATCGGCAACGAGGCCAAGGTGCAGATGCCCGAGTTGATCGGGCGCCAGCCGGATACCGTGATCGCCTGCGTCGGCGGCGGCTCCAACGCCATCGGCCTGTTCCATCCCTACATCGAGGTGGACGGCGTGCGCATCATCGGTGTCGAGGCCGGCGGCCATGGCGTCGCCAGCGGTCGCCATGCCGCGCCGCTGACCGGTGGCGCCAAGGTGGGCGTGCTGCACGGCAACAAGGTCTACCTGATGCAGGACGCGGACGGCCAGATCATCGAGACCCATTCCATCTCGGCCGGCCTCGACTATCCCGGCGTCGGCCCCGAGCACTGCCTGTTGAAGGACCTGGGCCGCGCCGAGTACGTGGTCGCCACCGACGAGGAGGCCCTGGCGGCCTTCGACTCGCTGTGCCGGTTCGAGGGCATCATCCCCGCGCTGGAGTCCAGCCACGCCCTCGCGCATGCCATCAAGATCGCGCCGACCATGGGCCGGGACAAGGTGCTGCTGGTCAACCTGTCCGGCCGCGGCGACAAGGACATGAATACCGTCGCCCGCCTCAAGGGTATCACCCTATGAACCGCATCCAGACCACCTTCGATAACCTGAAGCAGCAAGACCGCAAGGCGCTGATCCCCTTCATCACCGCCGGCGATCCGTCGCTCGACAAGACGGTGCCGCTGATGCACGCCCTGGTGGCGGCCGGCGCCGACGTCATCGAGCTGGGCGTGCCGTTCTCCGACCCCATGGCCGACGGCCCCACCATCCAGCGCGCTTCCGAACGGGCTCTGAAGAACGGCATGTCCCTGCGCGGCGTGCTCGCCATGGTGGCCGAGTTCCGGCAAACCGACGGCACCACCCCGGTGGTGCTGATGGGTTACGGCAACCCCATCGAGGCCATGGGCTGGGAGCCCTTCGCCGAGCGCTGCGCCGAGGTGGGCGTGGACGGCGTGCTGACTGTCGACTTCCCGCCCGAGGAGAGTGCCGAGGCCTTCGAGCACCTGCAGCGCCACGACATCGCCCCCATCTTCCTGCTCGCCCCCACCACCGACGAGGCGCGCATCGAGCGGGTCGCCCGACTGGCGCGCGGCTATGTCTACTACGTCTCCCTGAAGGGGGTGACCGGGGCCGGCCATCTCGACCTCGCCGCCATCGCCGACAAGATGCCGCAACTGCGCCGCCACATCCACCTGCCCATCGGGGTCGGCTTCGGCATCCGCGACGGCGACACCGCGCGCCAGGTCGCCGACCTGGCCGACGCCGTGGTGATCGGTAGCCGCATCGTGCAGGAGATCGAGAATTCGACCGCCGGGACGGTGGTTGACAACGTGCAGCAATTCGTCGCCGGCGTACGCGCCGCTTTGGACAGAAGGACACAAGCATGAGCTGGTTCCAGAAGATCATCCCCCCCAAGATCCAGCGCCGCGTCGAGGCCGCCAAGAAGAACCAGGTCCCCGAGGGCCTGTGGAGCAAGTGCGCCGCCTGCGAGGAGGTGCTCTACAAGGCCGAGTTGGAGAAGCACCTCGAGGTCTGCCCGAAGTGCGGCCACCACAACCGGGTCGGTGCCCGCCGCCGCCTCGACTACTTCCTCGACGTCGACGGGCGGCGGGAGATCGGCGCCAATGTGGTGCCGGTGGACAGCCTGAAGTTCAAGGACAGCAAGCGCTACGCCGACCGCATCACCGAGGCCAGCAGCGAGGTGCAGGAGACCGACGCCCTGGTCGCCATGTCCGGAAGCGTGCTGGGCCAGCCGGTGGTGGCGGCGGCCTTCGAGTTCCGCTTCATGGGCGGCTCCATGGGCTCGGTGGTGGGCGAGCGCTTCAGCCGCGCCGTGCAGGCCGCCCAGAAGGGGCGCTGCCCATTCGTCTGCTTTTCCGCCAGCGGCGGCGCCCGCATGCAGGAGGGCCTGCTGTCACTGATGCAGATGGCCAAGACCTCGGCCGCCCTGACCCGGCTGTCGGCCCACCGCCTGCCCTTCATCTCGGTGTTGACCGACCCGACCATGGGCGGGGTGTCCGCCAGCTTCGCCATGCTGGGCGACGTCATCATCGCCGAGCCCAACGCCCTGATCGGCTTCGCCGGCCCGCGGGTGATCGAACAGACGGTGCGCGAGAAGCTGCCCGAAGGCTTCCAGCGTTCCGAGTTCCTTCTCGAACATGGCGCCGTCGACCTCATCGTCGACCGCCGCGAACTGCGCGAGACCGTCGCCAACCTTGTGGCGCAGCTGATGCGCCGGCCGACCGCCTGACGTGACCCCGGACGGGGGGGTAACCCCCAACGATCTGGCCGCCTGGCTGGCCAGGCTGGAGGCACGCCACCCCACGGCGATCGAGCTGGGACTCGCGCGCGCCGGCCAGGTCTGGCTGCGGCTGGACGCGCGCCCCGACTATCCGGTCATCACGGTAGCCGGCACCAACGGCAAGGGCTCCGTCTGCGCCTACCTGGAGGCCGTGCTGGGCGAGGCCGGCTACAGGGTCGGCCGCTACACCTCGCCACACCTGGCGCACTTCAACGAGCGCATCCGCGTCGATGGCCGCGAGGCCGCCGACGCTGACATCGTCGCCGCCCTGGAGGCGGTGGAGGCGGTGCGCGGCGGGGTGCCGCTGACCTACTTCGAGCACACCACCCTGGCCGCTCTGTGGCTGTTCCGGCACCAGTGCGTCGAGGCCGCGGTGCTGGAGGTCGGGCTCGGCGGCCGCCTGGACGCGGTCAACCTGGTCGACGCCGACTGCGCGGTGGTGACCCCGGTCGACCTCGACCATATGGACTACCTCGGCCCCGACCGCGAGGCGATCGGCTTCGAGAAGGCGGGCATCATGCGGCCCGGTCGGCCGGCGATCTGCGCTGACCGGGCGCCGCCCGCCAGCCTGGTCAGGCACGCCGGTGCCATCGGCGCCGGCCTGCAACGCCTGGGTGCCGATTTCCGGCCAGAGATCGGCGCCGCCGACTGGTGCTGCCGGGTCGGCGGGCGGGTCTACGCCGCCCTGCCGCCACCGGCCATGCCCGGCCGTCACCAGTACGACAACGCCGCTGCCGCCATCGCCGCCATCGACGCCCTGCGTGCGCGCCTGCCGGTGTCCGTGGCGGCAGTGCGTGCCGGCCTGGCACGGGCCCGCCTGCCGGGCCGCTTCCAGGTGATCGGCACGGCGCCCCTGCGCGCCCTCGACGTCGCCCACAACCCGCACGCCGCACGCGCCCTGGCGGCCGGCCTCGCCGGCCTGCCCGGCCGCCACTTGGCGGTGTTCGCCATGCTGGCGGACAAGGACGTCGCCGGAGTGGTCGAGCCGCTGACCGGCCTCATCGACCACTGGTACCTGGCCGGCCTGACCGGCCCGCGCGGCCGCCCAGCTACCGACCTGGCCCCGCTGCTGGCCATGCGAGGGCTGCCGCACAGCGTCCATGCCGACGTCGCCGCGGCCTGGCGCATGGCCTGTCAGGCAGCCGGGCCGGCTGATACAATTATTGCTTTCGGTTCCTTCCATACTGTCGCCGAGGTGATGGCGCTCAAAGCGGGTAATCAAGATGGCTGAAGCATCCCCTAGCGCGGAAGAATTGGCCCTGCGGCGCCGGGCCCGGCGCCGCCTGGTCGGCGCCGTCGCCCTGGCCATGGTAGCCGTGGTGGTACTGCCCATGGTGTTCGACCCCGAGCCCAGGCCGCTGGGCGACCAGGTCGAGATCAGCATCCCCACGCAGGACACCCCATTCGAGCCGACGCCGCTGCCTGCCTCCGCCACACCCACGCCGGCCGAGCCGGAGCCCGCCAGGCCGGCGACCGCCGAACCGGCCAAGGTTGAACCGGCCAAGGTCGAATCTATCAAGATTGAATCCACCAAGCCCGCCGAGTCCATGCCCAAGGAGGCAACCACCGACGGCCCCTATTTCCTCCAACTCGGCGTGTTCAGTAGCCAGGCCAACGCCGCACAGATGATCGCCCGCGCGCGCGCGGCCGGCTTCAAGTCCGCCGCCGTGCCGGTCGACGGCCAGTACAAGGTGCGGGTCGGCCCCATCGCCGAACGTGCCCGCGCCCTGGACTACCAGGCCAAGCTGAAGTCCAGGGGCCTGGACAACGTCCTGGTGGAACCGTGACGCAGGTGGCCGGGGGCTGACTTGAACGCCATCGACTGGATTGCCCTGGCCATCCTGGCAGGTTCGCTGGCCATGGGCCTCATGCGCGGCTTTGTGCGCGAGGCCCTGTCGCTGGCCGCCTGGGTGGCCGCCTTCCTGGCCGCGCGCCTGTTTTCGCCCGCCCTCGCGCCACTCATTCCCGGCATCGCCGAGGCGGGCCTGCGCGAGGCCGCCGCCATCGTGCTGATCTTCGTCGGCGTACTGATCCTGGCCCACCTGCTGGCGGCGCTGCTGGCCAACCTGCTAAAGTGGGCCGGCCTCGGCGGCCTCGACCGCCTGCTCGGCATGCTGTTCGGTACCGCGCGCGCCCTGGTGGTGCTGGTACTGCTCACACTGGTGGCCGGACTCACCGCGCTACCCCGTTCCGAGGCCTGGCAGGCCTCACTGGTGCATGGCCCGCTCGAGCTGGCCGCCCAGAAGATCATTCCCTGGCTGCCGGACGACCTGGCAGCCCTGATCCGTTTTGCATAGGACCCGGCCATGTGCGGAATCATCGGTGTCGTTTCCAGCCAACCCGTCAACCAGCTGCTCTATGACGGCCTGCAACTGCTGCAGCACCGCGGCCAGGATGCCGCTGGCATCGTCACCGTGGACGGCAGCAAGTTCCACATGCACAAGGGCATGGGCATGGTGCGCGACGTCTTCCGCACCCGCGACATGCGCAACCTGATCGGCAATGCAGGCATAGGCCACGTCCGCTACCCCACCGCCGGCTCGGCCGCCAGCCCGGCCGAGGCACAGCCCTTCTACGTCAACTCGCCGTTCGGCATCGTGCTTGGTCACAACGGCAACCTGACCAATACCGAGGAACTCCTGCAGGACCTGTTCATGGAGGACCTGCGCCACGTCAACACGGCGTCCGACTCCGAGGTGCTGCTCAACGTGCTGGCGCACGAGCTGCAGTCGGCCGTGCAGGGCCACCGCCTGACCGTCGACGATGTCTTCGCGGCGGTGGCCGGCGTGCACCGGCGCTGCCGCGGCGCCTACGCCGTGGTCGCCATGATCGCCGGCTTCGGCCTGCTGGCCTTCCGCGACCCGCACGGCATACGCCCCCTGGTGTTCGGCACCCAGGTCACCGAGTCGGGGCAGGACTGGATGGTGGCCTCGGAGAGCGTGGCCCTGGATGCGAACGGTTTCCAGGTCCAGGGTGACGTCGCCCCCGGCGAGACCATCCTGATCACCCTGGATGGCCAAGTGCACAACCGCCAGTGCTGCCAGCCGGTTAAGTTCAGCCCCTGCATCTTCGAGTATGTCTATTTCGCCCGTCCCGATTCGGTGATCGACGGCGCTTCGGTGTACGAAACCCGCCTGCGCATGGGCGAGTACCTGGCCGAGAAGATCCGGCGCGACTTTGGCCACCTGGAGATCGACGTGGTGATCCCCATCCCCGACACCAGCCGGCCCTCGGCCATGCAGATGGCCAACAGGCTGAACATCTCCTATCGCGAGGGCTTCATCAAGAACCGCTACATCGGCCGCACCTTCATCATGCCCGGCCAGGCGGTGCGCAAGAAGTCGGTGCGCCAGAAGCTCAACGCCATGTCACTGGAGTTCCGCGGCAAGAACGTCATGCTAGTCGACGACTCCATCGTGCGCGGCACCACCAGCCGGGAGATCATCCAGATGGCGCGCGATTCCGGGGCCCGCGCGGTCTACTTCGCCTCCGCCAGCCCGCCGGTGCGCTTCCCCAACGTCTACGGCATCGACATGCCAACCCGCCGCGAACTGCTCGCCAACGGCCGTAGCGACGAGGAGATCGCGCGCGAGATCGGCGCCGACGCGGTGATCTACCAGGACCTGCCCGACCTCATCCAGGCGGTGCGCGACGTCAACCCGAAACTGACCGAGTTCGACGCCTCCTGCTTCGACGGCAGCTACGTCACCGGCGACGTCAGCGAAGACTACCTGGCCAGGCTGGAAGGCCAGCGCGATGGCAGCGTGCCGGTCGCCTCATCGCCACCCACCCGGCAGATGGACCTCAACCTGTCCACGGCATCGACATGAATGCGAAATCCGACAACGTGGTCTGGCACCACGCTACCGTCACCCGGGCCCGGCGCGCGGCCATGAACGGCCATCGCTCCGGCGTGGTGTGGTTCACCGGCCTGTCCGGGGCCGGCAAGTCGACCCTCGCCCACGCGGTGGAGGAGTCCCTGCACCGGCACGGCTGCCGTACCTTCGTGTTCGACGGCGACAACGTGCGCCATGGCCTCTGTTCCGACCTTGGCTTCTCGGTCGCTGACCGCACGGAGAACATCCGCCGCATCGGCGAGATGACCAAGTTGTTCACCGAGGCCGGGGTGATCGCCCTGACCGCCTTCATCTCTCCCCTGCGCGCCGACCGCGAGCGGGTGCGCCAACTGGTCGGCGACGACTTCGTCGAGGTCTACGTGAAATGTCCGCTGGCGGTGTGCGAGGCACGCGACGTCAAGGGCATGTATGCCAAGGCCCGCCAGGGCCTGATCAAGGAATTCACCGGCATCTCCTCGCCCTACGAGGAGCCGGAACGGCCGGAACTGGTGGTCGACACTTCGGTGACCGAGTTGGACGCCGCCGTCGCGCAGGTGGTCGACCTGCTCGCCGCGCGCGGCCTGGTGCCGGCATGACCGACGCCTTCGACCCCGATACCCTGGCGGTGCGCGCCGGCACCCGGCGCACCACCTTCCAGGAACATTCCGAGGCCATGTTCCTGACCTCGAGCTTCGTGTTCGGCAGCGCAGCCGAGGCGGCGGCGCGTTTCTCCGGTGCCGAACCGGGCAACATCTACGCCCGCTTCACCAATCCCACCGTGACGATGTTCGAGGAACGCCTGGCCGCCCTGGAGGGGGCCGAACGCTGCATCGCCTTCGCCTCCGGCATGGCCGCCATCCTGGCCACCGTGATGGGTCTGATGAAGGCCGGCGAGCACGTGGTCGCCTCGCGCTCGCTGTTCGGCTCCACCGTGCAGCTGTTCACCAATATCATGGGCCGCTTCGGCATCGAGACCACCTTCGTGTCGCCCACCGACCCGGAGGAATGGCGCCGGGCGGCACGCCCGGAGACCCGCCTCTTTTTCCTGGAGTCGCCCTCCAATCCGCTCACCGAGGTGAGCGACATCCGCGCCATCGCCGCCATCGCCCATGAATGCGGTGCCTGGCTAGCGGTGGACAACTGCTTCTGTACGCCCATCCTGCAGCGGCCGCTGGAGCTGGGGGCGGACATCGTCATCCATTCCGCCACCAAGTACCTGGACGGCCAGGGCCGTGTCCTGGGCGGCGCGGTGCTGGGCGGCAAGGCCCTGCTAGAGGGCGTCTACACCTTTCTGCGCACCGCCGGGCCCACCCTCTCCGCATTCAACGCCTGGGTCCTGCTCAAGGGCATGGAGACCCTGCCGGTCCGCATGCGGGCGCACTCCGAGAATGCGCTGGCCCTGGCCACCTGGCTGGAGACACAGCCCGGCGTGGTCAAGGTGCTCTACCCCGGCCTGGCCTCGCATCCCCAGCACGGTCTGGCGATGCGCCAGCAGGGCAGCGGTGGCGGCATCCTCGCATTTGAATTGAGCGGCGGCAAGGAGGCGGCCTGGCGGTTGATCGACGCCACCCGGCTGATGTCGATCACCGCCAACCTGGGCGACACCCGCACCACCATCACCCATCCGGCGACCACCACGCACGGCCGCCTCACGGCCGAACAGCGCGCCGCCGCCGGCATCGGTGACGGTCTCGTCCGGCTCGCCGTGGGCCTGGAAGCGGTGGCCGACCTCAAGGCCGACCTGGCGCGTGGCTTGGCGCGCTGACCTGGGTAGCGATGCCGCAGCGCGGCGGGATCATCTGATCCCGCCAGTCCCGGACGACCTCAGTCGCGCTCGCCCATGAAGGCACCCAGGAGGTGCAGCAGGCTGGTGAACAGGTTGTAGAGGGAGACATAGAGGCCAACGGTGGCGAGGACGTAGTTGGTCTCGCCGCCGTTGACGATCTCACTGGTCTGCCAGAGGATCATGCCGCACATCAGGAAGGCAAACATGGCCGACACGGTGAGTGCGAGGGCCGGCATCGGGTAGCCGACCAGGGCGGCGACCAGGCTGACGATGGCAGCGACGAAGGCAATCAACACGCCGACCACCAGGAAGCTGCGCATGAAGCTGAAGTCCTTGCGCGACACCAGGGCATAGCCGGACAGGCCGAGGAAGGCGACGCCGGTGATGCCGAGGGCCAGCATGACCACCTGGGAACCGTTCGACAGCGCCAGGTAGTGGGTCAATACCGGGCCGAGGCCGAAGCCGAGCAGGCCGGTCACCGCGAACACCACCAGGATACCGGCACCGGAGTTGGCGGTACGCGGTACGGCAAACCAGAGCAGGCCGAGGGCGACCAGGCTGGTGACCAGGCTGACGCCGTAGGGCACCGCCATGGCCATGGCGACGCCCGCCATGACGGCGCTGAAGACCAGGGTCATGGCCAGCAGCATGTAGGTGTTGCGCAGTACCTTGTGGCGCGCAACATTGATGCCGATGGCAGTGTTGTAGGTGGTCGTGTCGTATTGGGTTTGCATGGCCACGCTGTCCCTTCTGGGTTGGAAACAGCCGTAAGACTAAGTGCGCGAGGACAAAGTTTCAACCTCCACGGCGCCGGCGACTTCTGTAAAATGAGCGGCTTTTCAGGCGCATAAAACTAGGAAATCATGGCACTGATCGTGCAGAAATACGGCGGCACCTCGGTCGGCTC
>JAQVJE010000005.1:23316-25969 GCA_028695325.1 Gallionellaceae bacterium | reverse complement strand
CGCGAGGACAAAGTTTCAACCTCCACGGCGCCGGCGACTTCTGTAAAATGAGCGGCTTTTCAGGCGCATAAAACTAGGAAATCATGGCACTGATCGTGCAGAAATACGGCGGCACCTCGGTCGGCTCAATCGAACGCATCCGCAACGTGGCGGAACGGGTGGCCAAATTCAAGATGATGGGCCACCAGGTCGTGGTGGTGGTCTCCGCCATGTCGGGCGAGACCAACCGGCTGATTGGCCTGGCCAGGGAAATCAACAAGGAACCCGATCCGCGCGAGCTGGACGTCCTGGTTTCCACCGGCGAGCAGGTCACCATCTCGCTGCTCTCAATGGCCCTCAAGGACCTCGGCCTCAAGGCGAAGAGCTACACCGGCTGGCAGATCCCCCTGCGCACCGACAGCGCATTCACCAAGGCCCGCATCGTCGACATCGACGACCAGGCCATGCGCGCCGACCTCGACTCCGGCCACGTCGTCGTCGTGGCCGGCTTCCAAGGTGTCGACGTGGGCAACAACATCACCACCCTGGGCCGTGGCGGCTCCGACACCACCGGCGTGGCCCTGGCGGCGGCTCTGAAGGCCGACGAGTGCCAGATCTACACCGACGTCGACGGCGTCTACACCACCGACCCGCGCGTCGTGCCCGAGGCCCGCAAGCTCGACACCATCACCTTCGAGGAGATGCTGGAGCTGGCCAGCCTGGGCTCCAAGGTGCTGCAGATCCGCTCGGTCGAGTTCGCCGGCAAGTACAAGGTCAAACTGCGGGTGCTGTCCAGCTTCGAGGACGAAGGCGAAGGCACCCTGATCACTTTCGAGGAAGACTCCATGGAACAACCCGTCATCTCCGGCATCGCCTTCAACCGCGACGAGGCCAAGCTCACCATCCTCGGCGTGCCCGACAAGCCGGGCGTCGCCGGCCACATCCTGGCCCCCATCGCCGACGCCAACATCGACGTCGACATGATCGTGCAGAACGTCGGCCACGACGGCACCACCGATTTCTCCTTCACCGTGCACCGCAACGAGCTGAAGAAGGCCATGGAGGTGCTCAACATGGTCAAGACCGCCATCGGCGCCCGCGAGGTGATCGGCGACGACAAGATCGCCAAGGTATCCATCGTCGGCGTCGGCATGCGCACCCACGCCGGCGTCGCCAGCAAGATGTTCAAGACCCTGGCGGACGAGAATATCAACATCCAGATGATCTCCACCTCCGAGATCAAGATCTCCGTGGTACTGGAGGACAAGTACATGGAACTGGCCGTGCGCGCCCTGCACCAGGCCTTCGGCCTGGAAGACGAGGCCACTGCAAAGGCCGGCATCGCCTAACCGCCCCGGCATTCGCATTGATTTTTCCCGGCCGCGCGGGTATCCTGCCGGCCTCTCGTACCCCGGTCCGCCGGGACGGGAACGGAGACGTGGCCGAGTGGTCGAAGGCACTCCCCTGCTAAGGGAGCATCCGGGCAAAACCTGGATCGGAAGTTCGAATCTTCTCGTCTCCGCCAATTCATCATGACCGGCGAACCCCTGCCGATCACGTGCCGGCAGGGTGGCTCCACCCCACCGATCCTGGCCGCCGGCGCCAATTTCCGCAAAAACGCTAGACTGTGACTGTGTTCGCCATGCGAACCCGCGCGGCGCGCCGGACATCCGCCCGCAATAACCAGACATGACGATGGAAGGGACGGCCATGACCTTCGTCTCGCGGTTGGCAACCTGGATACTATTGCTCAGCGCCGCATCGGTGCAGGCCGAGGGTGTCCACGTCCTGACCGTGCGGGATGCGATCGGTCCGGCCAGCGCCGACTACCTGATCCGCGGCCTCGACAGGGCGAGAGGGGCCCAGGCCCGCCTGGTGGTGATCGAGATGGATACCCCGGGCGGCCTGGACACCTCGATGCGCGACATCATCCAGGCCATCCTGGCCTCGCCCGTACCGGTGGCCACCTATGTCTCGCCGCCGGGCGCGCGGGCCGCCAGCGCCGGCACCTACATACTCTACGCCAGTCACATCGCCGCCATGGCCCCGGCGACCAACCTGGGCGCCGCCACGCCGGTGGAACTGGCGCCGGGCGGCACACCGCCGGACCGGCCGGACGCCGCGGCGGACAAGGACACCCCGGCGCCGGACGCCAAGACCCGAAAGGCGGTCAACGACGCCGCCGCCTACATCCGCGGCCTGGCCGAGTTGCGCGGGCGTAACGCCGACTGGGCGGAGCGAGCGGTGCGCGAGGCAGTCAGCCTGCCGGCCGAGGACGCCGTCGCCGCCGGCGTGGTGGACATCCTGGCGACCGACCTGGCTGACCTGCTGCGCAAGGTCGATGGCCGCAAGGTCAAGCTGGCGGCCGGCGAGGCCATGCTCGATACCGACGGCCTCGCCGTCCGCCACTTCGAGCCGGACTGGCGCAGCCGGCTGCTGTCCGTCATCGGCCACCCCGGCATCGCCTATATCCTGCTGCTCCTGGGCATCTACGGGCTGATCTACGAGTTCGCCAACCCCGGCATGGTGTTTCCCGGCGTGGTCGGCGGCATCTGCCTGCTGCTCGCCCTGTTCGCGCTGCAACTCATGCCGGTCAGCTACGTCGGGCTGGTGCTCATCGTGCTCGGCATCGGCTTCATGCTGGCCGAGGCCTTCCTGCCCAGCTTCGGCGCCC
>JAQVJE010000005.1:12868-23216 GCA_028695325.1 Gallionellaceae bacterium | reverse complement strand
GGCATCTGCCTGCTGCTCGCCCTGTTCGCGCTGCAACTCATGCCGGTCAGCTACGTCGGGCTGGTGCTCATCGTGCTCGGCATCGGCTTCATGCTGGCCGAGGCCTTCCTGCCCAGCTTCGGCGCCCTCGGCCTGGGCGGCGTCGTCGCCTTCGTGCTGGGCTCGGTGATGCTGATCGACACCGACCTGCCCGGCTATGGCATCTCCTGGGCGCTGATCGTGCCGCTCGCCGCCACCTCCGCCCTGTTCAGCTTCGCCATCGCCGGCCTGGCGCTGGCTGCCCGCCGGCGGCCGGTGGTGACCGGCGGCGAGGAGCTGCCCGGCATGGAAGGCGAGGCGACCGAGGACATCGCCGCCGAGGGCTGGGTGCGCGTGCACGGCGAGCTTTGGCGGGCCCGCAGCCGCGTGCCGCTGACGCACGGCACGCGGCTGCGGGTCACCGGCCGGCACGGCCTGACCCTGGCAGTGGAACCGATCGACCCGACGGAGAAGGAGAACGACCATGTTTGATCCCGGCTGGCTTACCCTCCCCCTGCTGCTGTTGTTGCTCATCGCCTCCAGCTTCCGCATCCTGCGCGAGTACGAGCGCGGCATCGTCTTCATGCTGGGCCGCTTCTGGAAGGTCAAGGGACCTGGCCTGGTGATCGTCCTGCCCGGCATCCAGCAGATGGTGCGGGTGGACCTGCGCACCGTGGTGTTCGACGTGCCCAGCCAGGACGTGATCTCGCGCGACAACGTGTCGGTGCGGGTGAACGCCGTGGTGTACTTCCGCGTCGTCGAGCCGGACAAGGCCATCCTGCAGGTGGAGGACTACATGAACGCCACCAGCCAGCTCGCCCAGACCACCCTGCGCGCCGTGCTGGGCAAGCACGAGCTGGACGAGATGCTGGCCGAACGCGAGACCCTCAACCGGGACATCCAGCAGGCCCTCGACGTCCAGACCGATGCCTGGGGCATCAAGGTGTCCAACGTCGAGATCAAGCACGTCGACATCGACGAGTCCATGGTGCGCGCCATCGCCCGCCAGGCCGAGGCGGAGCGCGAACGGCGCGCCAAAGTCATCCACGCCGAGGGCGAGTTGCAGGCGTCGGAAAAACTGCTGGCGGCGGCGGAGATCCTGGCCCGCAATCCCCAGGCCATGCAGCTGCGCTACCTGCAGACTCTGACCGGCATCGCCGGCGACAAGACCAGCACCATCGTCTTCCCGGTGCCGGGCGAATTCGCCGACCTGCTGCGCCAGAAGGTACCGGGCAACGACGGCTGACGGCACGCGCCACTGCGTGCGACCGCGCGGCCAGGCGGCGCGCTCGCAAATTCATGAAAAAAGTATAAAAAGTAGTGATGTCGATAAAAAACTGATCGCCACGAGACATGCCAAAGCGTGGTGGTCGGGATGGCGCCGGGAGGCTGGGCGCGCCGGTCATCTGCCTCGGGGCTGCGCGGCTGGGTACGGCGGACCGCCCCCGATCGAGACAACAAGAAAACCAACCAGGATGCAGGCAATCATGAACCATGATTATGCACGACCGTCGACCGGGGCCATACGCTACGATCCGGCTGCGGCGCTGCCGCCGGCTGCTACCCGTGCGGCCATGCCGCGTGGCCTGCTGGCGCGCACCGTGCTGGCGCTGCTCGCCAGCCTGCTGCTGGTCGGCGGCTATGCCCTGGCGACCGCCATCGGGGCGATCGAGGCGCAGCAGAAGCAGGCCACCGTCGCCCATATCGACCAGCTGCTCGACGCGGTCGCCAGTACCGCCGCCGTCGCCTGCCATAACCGCGACGCCAGCCTGGCCGGGGAGATCGTCCGCGGCCTGCTCAGGAACCCAGCCGTGCGCGCGGCGGCCATCGAGACCGACGACGCCAACCTGGCCCGCAGCGACGGGCCGGCCGTGCCGGGTACCCACCTGGCCCGGCCGCTGCGTCTACCGGCAGAGGCCGACCGGGTGGTCGGCTGGCTGCGCGTCACTGCCGACCCCGACGCCATCGCGCGCGTTGCCCGCCCAGAGGTGCATTTCATCGTCCTGCAGATCGCCGGCCAGCTGGTCCTGGCCGCCCTCACCGTAACGACTGTCATGCTGGTCGTCGTCGTGCGCCCGCTGCGTACGGTGGCGGATGGCGTGCGCCGCCTGGACCCCCAAAGCGGCGACCACCTGCCGGTGCCTGGCGGCCATGCCGGTACTGAGATCGGCCACCTGGCCGAAGACATCAACCGGCTGGTCGACGCCTGCGGCCGGGAGAGGGTCCAGCGCCTGGCGACGGAACTGGATGCGCGCAAGTACCACTCGATCTTCGATCACGCCGAGACCGGCCTGTTCATCTGCACCGCCGACGGCACCCTGGCGTCCTGGAATCCCGCCTTCGCGCGTCTCATGAACATCCCGCCGCGGGACCCCGGCCGCGATGGCATCGCACTGCGCCACCTGGCCTGGCGCGATCCCGCTGCCGTCGCCGAGCTGGTCCTGCAATGCCGCCTGGGCAACCGCGCCCTCACCGACGACCTCGCCATGCGCCTGGACAACGGCTTCTGGCGCTGGCTCAAGGTGGTGCTGGTGCCGGTCGGAGAGGGCCAGCTGCAGGGCGTCGTGCACGACGTCACCGAGCTCAAGGAGGCGGAGGCCGCGGCCCATCACCGCGCGGTCACCGACCGCCTAACCGGGGCCGCCAACCGCCTCGGCCTGGAGGAGAAGCTGGACCGGCTGCTGGCCGACCCCGTCGTCGCCGCAGCCGGCATCACCCTGATCCTGGTCGACCTCGACAACTTCAAACGCATCAACGAGGGCTACGGCCTGCCGGCCGGCGACGCCCTGCTCAAGGAATGCTGCACCCGTCTGAGCGGCTGCGTCGACCGCCGCGACACCCTCGCCCGCCTGGCCGGCGACCGCTTCGCCCTGGCGCTCGCCAACCTGGGTGGCGACGACCCCGGCCTGGTCGCCGAGCGCGTCCTCAAGGCCATGGCAAGGCCGTTCCATGTCGACGGCTCGCCGCTCCACCTGCATGCCAGCGTGGGCATCGCCCGCCATCCGCGCGACGGCGCCGACCTGCCGGCCCTGCTGCGCTGCGCCGAGCTGGCCCTCGGGCAAGCCAAGGCCGGCGGTGGCAACGCCTTCGTCGCCTATTGCAACGCCCTGGTGGAGGCGGCCGAGCAGCGTCGGCGGCTGGAGACGGACCTGCGGGTGGCGATCCAGGAGGGCGAATTTCAGCTCTATTACCAGCCCGTCGTCGACCTTGCCGGCAACCGCCTGGCAGGGGCCGAGGCGCTGATCCGCTGGCCCCATCCGGAACGCGGTCTGGTGGCGCCAGCCACCTTCATCCCGCTCGCCGAGGAGACAGGCCTGATCGACGCCATCGGCCTGTGGGCCATCGACGCTGCCTGCCGCCAGCTCGCCACCTGGGAGGCACAGGGGCTCGACCGCTACCTATCGGTCAACGTCTCCGGTCACCAGATCCCCGACGGCCTGACGCCGGCCATGCTGGCGGCGGCGGTGGAGCGGCACGGCGTAGCGCCGGCCAGGCTGGCCATGGAGATCACCGAGGGGGTGCTGCTGGCCGACAGCGAGTGCGTGCGGGACTGGCTGGAGGCCGTACGGGCGCAGGGCTTTCCCATCTTCCTGGACGATTTCGGCACCGGCTATTCCTCGTTGTCCTACCTCAGGCGCCTGCCCATCAGCACCGTCAAGGTCGACCAGAGTTTCGTGCGCGACATGGAGCACGACGACAGCGACCGCGCATTGGTCAAGGCCGTGCTGGCCATGGCGCACGGCCTCGGCCTGTCGGTGATCGCCGATGGCGTCGAGACCGGCGGTCAGCTCGGCCTGCTGCGCGACATGCGCTGCCAGCGCGTGCAGGGCTACCATTTCTCCACCCCGGTGCCGGCCGAACGCTTCGAAGCCGTCGCCAACCGCATCGACTCCCTGCTGGCGCACCCCGCCTGAACGCCGCTGGCGCCCGCCGGGCGAGCGGTTATCCTTCAGGCATGAATGCCGTGAACACCGATATCGCCCGGATCGTCGAGCGGATCAACCGCGTCATCCTGGGCAAGGAGCGCCAGGTGCGCCTGTGCCTGGCCTGTCTGCTGGCGCGCGGCCACCTGCTGATCGAGGACTTGCCAGGCGTCGGCAAGACCACCCTGGCACACGCCTTGGCGCGCAGCCTGGGGCTCGACTACCAGCGCATCCAATTCACCAGCGACCTTCTGCCGGCCGACATACTGGGTGCGGCGATCTACGACCGCGAGAGCGGCGGCCTGCGCTTCCATCCCGGCCCCATCTTCGCCCAGGTGATCCTGGCCGATGAGATCAACCGGGCCAGCCCGAAGGCACAGAGTGCCCTCCTGGAGGCCATGGAGGAAGGCCAGGTCAGCATCGAGGGCGAGACGCGGCCGCTGCCCACGCCGTTCTTCGTCATCGCCACCCAGAACCCGAGCGAGCAGGTCGGCGTCTTCCCGCTGCCCGAATCGCAGATCGACCGCTTCCTGATGCGGCTGTCGCTCGGCTATCCGGGCCCGGCGGCGGAGCGCGAGCTGCTGGCCGGCGAGGACCGCCGCGACCTGCTGGCCGATCTCGAACCGGCCCTGGCGCCGTCCGCCTTCGCTGCCATGCAGGCACAGGCACGCACGGTGACGGTGAGCGACGCCCTGCTCGACTACCTGCAGGCGATCATCGAAGCGAGCCGCAGGAACGCCAGCTTCGCCGGCGGCCTGAGCCCGCGCGGCGGCCTCGCCCTCAAGCACGCCGCCCAGGCCTGGGCCTACCTGGGCGGGCGCCGCTTCGTCCTGCCCGAGGACGTGCAGGCCATCCTGCCCGGCGTGGTGGCGCACCGCCTGCACCCGGCACCGGCGGTCGGCGCGGCGGACGACTCCTGGGCCGCCCGCATCCTCCTGCAGGTGCCGGTCCCCTAGAGATGGCCCGGCGCCGCTTCGCCGCCCCCTGGCGGCAACCGGCCGTGGAGACGGGACCCGTCGTGCTGGGCCACCGCCGCCTGTACATCCTGCCGACCCGCCTCGGCCTCCTCTATGGCATTCTGGTCATGGGCCTGCTGCTGGCCTCGGCCAACTACGGCATCGCCCTCGGCTACCTGTTCAGCTTCCTGATGCTCGGCATCGGCGTGGCCGGGCTGCTGCATACCCAGCGCAACTTGCTCGGCCTGGTCCTGCAGCCGCTCGCCGTCGCCCCGGTGTTCGCCGGCGACAGCGCCTGCCTGCATCTCGCCGTGGAGCCAGGCCGGCGCCCGCGCGCCGGCCTACAGCTCGACCATGCCGAAGCCGCGAGCCGGCCCATCGACCTGGCGGCGAACACCCCTGGCCGGCTGGAGCTGGCGCTCGCCCAACCGGCACGCGGCCTGCACCGGCCCGGCCGCCTGACCCTGTCCTCGACCTGGCCGCTCGGCCTGTTCCGCTGCTGGACCGTGTTCGCCCTCGACTGGGTCGTGCTGGTCTACCCGCGCCCGGCCGCCACCGCCCTGCCCCTGCCACCGCCCGCCGACGCCAGCCGCACCACCTCCTGGCGACGCGACGGCGACGACGAGTTCGCCGGCCTGCGCGAGTACCGGCCCGGCGACTCACCGCGTCGCGTCGCCTGGAAGAGCGTGGCGCGCGGCCGGCCGCCGCTCACCAAGCAATTCGCCGGCGTCGGCGGCGGCCACCTGTTCCTGTGCTGGGCCGACTGCCCGGAGGCCGACGACGAGGCCCGCCTGTCGCGCCTGGCCCGCTGGTCCCTCGACGCCGAACGGGCCGGCCCGTGCTGGGGCCTGGAACTGCCCGGCCTCGCCCTGCCGCCCGGACGCGGCGCACGCCACCTGGAACGGGCCCTGGCGGCCTTGGCCCGGCATGGCCAGGCCTGAGCGCCACGCCCTCTGGCTGGTCGTCCCGGTCGCCCTGGCCATGCTGCCGCATGCCCTCTACGTGCCGGCCTGGGTCAGCCTGGCCGCCGCCCTCGCCCTGGTCTGGCGGCTGAGCCCGGCCTGGCTCAAGGAGGGTGGCGCCCAGCGGGCTGCACGCCTGCTGCTGGCCCCCGCCGCCGTGCTCGCCGTCCTGCTGCAGTTCCGCACCCTGGCCGGGCCCGAGGCCGGCATCGCCCTGCTGGTCCTCGCGGTAGCCCTCAAGTTGCTGGAGTCGGACGGCCGGCGCGACCACGCCATCGCCGTCCTGGCCGGCTACTTCCTCGCCGTGGCGACCCTCATCCACCACCAGGAGATCGCCGCCGCGGCCTGGCTGCTGGTCACCACGGCAGTGCTGACGGCAGCGCTGGCGGCCGGCCAGGCCGCCCAGCCGCCGGCCCCGGCGGCCGCCTTGCGGCTCGGCGCCGTCCTGGTCGCCCAGGCCCTGCCGCTGGCGGTGCTGCTGTTCCTGCTGTTCCCCCGCCTGGCGGCGCCGCTGGGCGGCCTGGTGCACAGCGAGACCGGCCGCAGCGGGCTGTCCGACAGCATGGCGCCGGGCAGCGTCAGCCGCCTGATCCTGTCCGACGCGGTGGCCATGCGGGTCGATTTCGCCGACCCGGCCGTCGACGCCCGCGGTCTCTACTGGCGCGGCCCCGTGCTGGCCGAGTTTGACGGCCTGACCTGGCGGCGCGGCGAGCCTCGCCCGGCACCGCCGCCGGCCACGCCGGTGGGCGGCCGCCTCGACTACACCGTCACCCTGGAGGCGAGCGGCCAACCCTGGCTGCCGGTGGCCGGCCTGGCCGAGGACATGGCGCTGCCCAGCGCCAGGCTCAGCGGCGACATGGAATGGCGCACCCGGCTCCCCGACCACGGCCGCCTGCGCTACACGGTCACGGCCTGGCGCGACTACCGCCTGGAACCGCAACTGTCGCCCTACCGGCGCGCCCAGGTCCTCGCCCTGCCCGCCGGCCGCCACCCGCAGGCGCACGCCCTGGCGCGGCAATGGGCCGAGCAGTCCGCCTCACCGCGCGCCATCGTCGAGCGGGCCCTGGCCCATTTCCGCCAGGAGCCGTTCCACTACACCCTCAACCCGCCGGTGCTCGGCGACGATACCGTCGACGACTTCCTGTTCCGCAGCCGGCGCGGCTTCTGCGAGCACTATGCCGGCGCCTTCACGGTGCTGATGCGAGCGGCCGGGGTGCCGGCCAGGGTGATCACCGGCTACCAGGGCGGCGAGCGCAACCCGATCGGCGGCTACTGGATCGTGCGCGACCGCGATGCCCACGCCTGGGCCGAGGTCTGGCTGGAGGGCGCCGGCTGGCGGCGTGTCGACCCCACCGCGGCGGTGGCACCGGAGCGGGTCGAGCTAGGCCTCGACGCCGCACTGCCGGCCGCCGAGCGCCCCCTGCTCGACCTGCCGCCGGCCTGGCAGCTGCGCCTGCGCCAGGGCTGGGACTGGCTCGACAACGGCTGGAACCAGTGGGTGCTGGGCTACGACCAGCAGCGCCAGCGCCGCCTGCTGGGTGCCCTGTCGCCCCGCCTGGCCAGCCTGGATGGCATGTTGTGGGCCACCCTGGCCGGGACCGCCCTGATCCTGGCCGGCCTTGCACTGTCGATATTGCACGTGCGCCGCGACCGGCCGGCCGGCGCGACTGAGCGCCTGTACGCCCGCTTCCTGGCCCGCCTGGCCAGGGTCGGCCTGGTCAAGGGCGCGGCCGAGGGGCCGGTCGCCTTCGCCGCCCGCGCGGCGCGCGACCGTCCCGACTTGGCCGGTCCGGTGCGCGCCATCACCGCCCTCTACGTTGCCCTGCGCTACGGTGACGCCACCCGTCCCGAGCACCTGCGCCAGGCCCTGGCGGGCTTCCGACCGGGCCGGCCACCCAGGCGGGCGAAACGGGGTAAAGTAATAGTCGACTAGCCAGACAACCGGATACATGCCATGGAACGCTTCACCATCTCGCTCGACGACCAGCTGGCGCGGGCATTCGACGACCTGATCCGCCGGCGCGGCTATGGCAACCGCTCCGAGGCGGTGCGCGACATGATCCGCCGCGAGTTGGAGCAGGACCGCCTGGCGCGCGACGAGGCACCGCATTGCGTGGCCGGCCTGTCCTACGTCTACGACCACCACGAACGCCAGCTGGCCGAGCGCCTGACCGACATCCAGCACCATGCTCACGACCTGGTGGTATCGTCCATGCACGTCCACCTCGACCACGACAACTGCCTGGAGACCCTGATACTGCGCGGCCACACCACCGAAGTGCGCGCCCTGGCCGACCAGATGGCGGCGGAGCGCGGCGTCCGCCACGCCCAGCTCAACCTGGTGCCGGTGGACGTCGAGGCCGCCGGCCATCGCCACCACCACACGCACAGCCGTCCAAAAACCTGAGGGAGAAAACGATGGACCACGACCGCATCTACAAGGGCCGCATGAGCCGGCGCGACTTCATCTGGCTGATGGGGGTGGCGAGTGCCGGCGCCGTGCTGCCCGGCTGTGCCACCGACCCGGTGACCGGCAAGAAGACCCTGGTCGGCCTGAGCGAGGAACAGGAGGTCAGCCTCGACAAGCAGCAGTCGCCGCACCAGTTCTCGTCAGACTACGGCGCCAGCCAGGACGACCGCCTCAACCGCTACGTCCAGGACGTCGGCGCCGGCATCTGGAGCCGCTCGCACCGGCCCAGCATGCCCTACAGCGCACGCGCCCTCAACGCCAACTACGTCAACGCCTACACCTTCCCGGGCGGCAGCATGGCCGCCACCCGCGGCATCCTGCTGGAACTGCAGAACGAGGACGAGCTGGCCGCCCTGATGGGGCACGAGATCGGCCACGTCAACGCCCGTCACGCCGCCGAGCGGGCCGGCAAGTCCATCCTGGCGCAGGGCGGACTGGTGCTGGCCTCGGTCGCCGTGGCCGGCAAGCAGCAGTACCAGCCCATCGTGCAGCTGGCCGGCCAGCTCGGCGCCAGCGCCATGCTGGCCAAGTACAGCCGCGACAACGAGCGCGAGGCCGACGCCCTCGGCATGGACTACATGGTCAAGTCCGGCTATAACCCGGACGGTATGGTCAGCCTCATGGGCATGCTGCAAAACAAGTCGAAGAGCAAGCCCGGTCTCCTGGAGACCATGTTCGCCTCCCACCCGATGAGTGACGAACGCTACCAGACCGCCGTCCAGCGCGCCGGCAAGCAGTACGCCGGCGAACGCGGCCGCACCCTGCGGCGCGAGCGCTACCTGGACAACACCGCCGCCCTGCGCCAGCTCAGGCCGGCGGTGACCGCCATGCAGCAGGGCGAGTCCCTCCTGGCCAAGGACCAGCCGGCCCAGGCCGAGACCCACTTCGGCCAGGCCCTCGGCCTGGCGCCGGGCGACTACGCCGCCAACGTGCTGATGGCCAAGGCCAAGCTGGCGCAGAAGAAGGAGCGCGAGGCCGAAACCTACCTCAGCCAGGCGCGCGCCATCTACCCGAGCGAGGGCCAGGCCCTGCAGCTGTCCGGCGTCGCCAAGCTGGCCCTCGGCCAGGCCGACGCCGCCCTGCAGTTCTTCGGCGCCTACGACCAGCGCCTGCCCGGCAATCCCAACACCACCTTCCTGAAGGGCGTCGCCTACGAGCACATGCAGGACCGCAAGCGGGCCGCCGAGCACTACTACCGCTACGCCCAGCAGGCCGGCAGCGGCCGCGAGGCGCAATACGCGGTGTCGCGCCTCAAGGAATGGGGCTACGTGAAGAAGTAGCGGGCTGGCGGCCGGTATGAGGAGACAGCTCACCCTGCCCATCGCCGGCATGACCTGTGCCGCCTGCTCGGCCCGCCTGGAGAACAACCTCAACCGCCTGCCCGGGGTCGCCGCCCGGGTCAACCTGGCCAGCGATACCGCCCAGGTCGACTACGACCCGGCGCAGGCCGAGCCGGCCGCCATCCTGGCCCAGGTGGCCAAGACCGGCTTCTCGGTGCCGCCCATCAGCCTCGACCTCGCCATCGAGGGCATGACCTGCGCCGCCTGCGTGGCCCGCCTGGAGCGGGTGCTCAACGGCCTGCCGTCGGTCGAGGCGCGCGTCAACCTGGCCAGCGAGACCGCGCGGGTGCGCTACCAGCCCGGCCTCGTCGACGAGGCCGCCCTGGTGGCCGCGGTGGCGCGGGCCGGCTATGCCGCCACGCCGCTCACCGAGGCGAGCCGCGCCGCCGACAAGGAGAGGAAGGCCACCGCCTACCGGCGCGAGGTGATCGTGTTCGCCGGCGCCGCCCTGTTCACCCTGCCGCTGCTGGCCGAGATGGTGGCCATGCTGGGCGGCGGCGGCCATATCCTGCCCGGCTGGCTGCAGTGGCTGCTCGCCACCCCGGTGCAGTTCTGGGCCGGCTGGCGCTTCTACGAGGGCGCCTGGAAGTCGCTGCGCGGCGGCGGCGCCAACATGGACGTCCTGGTCGCCCTCGGCACCAGCGCGGCCTACTTCTACTCCCTCGCCGTCCTCGTCGCC
>JAQVJE010000005.1:0-12768 GCA_028695325.1 Gallionellaceae bacterium | reverse complement strand
GCCTGGTGGCTCGCCACCGGCGAGCTCGGCGCCAGCCTGATCCCGGCCGTCGCCGTGCTGGTGATCGCCTGCCCCTGCGCCCTCGGCCTCGCCACCCCCACCGCGGTGATGGTGGGCCTCGGCCGCGGTGCCCAGCTGGGCATCCTGGTGCGCGCCGCCGAGGTGCTGGAGAAGGCCGAGCGCATCGACGTCCTCGCCCTCGACAAGACCGGCACCCTGACCGAGGGCCGGCCGGCACTCGTTGCCATGCGCCCGGACGACGACGGCCTGCTGGCCCTGGCCGCGGGCCTCGAGCAGGGCAGCCGCCACCCCCTCGCCGGGGCCGTGCTGGAGGCGGCGCAGGCGCGCGGCCTGGCCGTCCCGGCGCTGACCGACTTCGTCGAGCTGCCCGGCGAGGGGGTGCGCGGCGTGGTGGCGGGCCGCCGCCTGCGCCTAGCCGCCGCCCCTGCCGGGCACGGCGAAGGGTGGGGGGAAGCCGCCACCGTCGTCGAACTCAGCGAGGACGGCGACCCGCTCGCCCGCCTGGCCTTCGCCGACCGCCTGCGGCCGACCTCGGTGGCCGCCATCGCCCGCCTGAAGGCGGCCGGCATCCGCCCGCTCATGCTGACCGGCGACCACGAGGGCACCGCCGCCGCCATCGCCCGCGCCGCCGGCATCGACGACTGGCAGGCCGGCGTCAGGCCGCAGGACAAGGCCGCCGCGGTGGCGGCCCTGAAGGCCGCGGGCAAGGTGGTCGCCATGGCCGGCGACGGCATCAACGACGCCCCCGCCCTGGCCGCGGCCGACCTCGGCTTCGCCATGAGCTCGGGCGCCGACATCGCCATGCAGGCGGCCGACATCACCCTCATGCACAACGACCTCGCCGCGGTGGCCGACGCCATCGCGCTGTCACGCGCGGTGATGCGCAAGATCCGCCAGAACCTGTTCCTCGCCTTCGTCTACAACGTGCTCGCCCTGCCCCTGGCGGCGCTCGGCTACCTGAGCCCGGTGATCGCCGGGGCCGCCATGGCCCTGTCCTCGGTCTCGGTGGTGAGCAATTCACTGACCCTGAAGAGCTGGCGCCCGGACCGGGCGGCATAGGCCACGCCACCATGCAGATCGGCATCCCCAAGGAGATCAAGGACCAGGAATACCGCGTCGCCCTCACCCCGGCCGGCGCCGCCCGCCTGGCCGGGGCCGGCCACGTGGTCGTGGTCGAACAGGGCGCCGGCGCCGCCAGCGGCTTCGCCGACCGCGACTATGAGGCGGCCGGCGCCCGCCTCGGCGACGCCGCGGCGGCCTGGCAGGCCGACCTGGTGTTCAAGGTCAAGGAGCCGCAGGCGGCCGAGTTGCCCCTGCTGCGGCCGGGCCAGATCCTGTTCTGCTACCTGCACCTGGCCGCCGCGCCCGTGCTGGCGCGCGCCCTGATGGCGCGCGGCGTCGTCGCCGTCGCCTTCGAGACCGTCGAAGACGCCGCCGGCCATACCCCCCTGCTAGCCCCGATGTCGCGCGTGGCCGGCCGCCTGGCCGTGCAGGCCGGCATGCAGGCCCTGGAGATGCAGTACGGCGGCCGCGGCGTCCTGCTGGCCGGGGTCGAGGGCGTGCCGCCCGGCCGGGTGGTCATCGTCGGCGGCGGCGAGGTGGGCGGCAACGCCGCCCATATCGCGGTCGGCATCGGCGCCGAGGTGGTCCTGCTGGACCGCGATCCCGCGCGCCTGGCCGCCTTCTCGGCACGCTATCCCGGCCGCATCGGGACGGTGCTGTCCGACCCCTGCGCCATCGAACGGGAGATCGCGCGCGCCGACCTGGTGATCGGCGCGGTCTACCTGCATGGCCGCCGCACGCCCCGCCTGATCACGCGCGCGATGGTGCGCGGCATGCCGCGCGGCGCCGCCCTCATCGACGTCGCCATCGACCAGGGCGGCATCGCCGAGACCTCGCGGGTGACCCGCCACGACGCCCCCTTCTTCGTCGAGGAAGGCGTCGTGCACTACGGCGTCGCCAACATGCCCGGCGCGGTGGCGCGCACCAGCACCCTGGCCCTGGAGGCAGCCACCCTGCCCTACCTGCTGCGCCTGGTGAAAGAAGGGCCGACCGCCGCCTTCGCCGCCGACCCCGGCTTCGCCGCCGGCCTCAACCTCGCCGCCGGCCGGATTTGCCACGCCGGCCTGGCCACCGACCTCGGCGAGGCGGCGGACGACTGGCAGTCCTGCCTGAATACCTGATTTTTTTCGTCAAGTTTGGGTGATAATGACAGCCTTACCCTAGCCGCGGAGAACGACGCCATGACCAAGCCCCACATTGCCCAGTACGGCCCCTACCCCGTCGACCTGGAACCTGGCGATTACTGGTGGTGTGCCTGTGGCCACTCGAAGTCGCAACCGTTCTGCGACGGTTCGCACGAGGGCACCGGCTTCACCCCGGTCAAGATGGTCATCACCGAGAAGAGCCAGGTCTTCCTGTGCGGCTGCAAGTTCACCGGCACGCCGCCCTTCTGCGACGGCAGCCACGACCTCATCGGCGACTGAGAGCTTTCCCGTCCTGCCTGCCGGGTTGTCTGGCATGGCCATGGTGGCGGATAATCCCGCGACTTGATCGCTAGCATGATGGAACACTACCTACTCATCCTCATCGGCACGGTGTTCGTGAACAACATCGTGATGACGAAAATACTCGGCCTGTGTCCGTTCATGGGCGTGTCCAAGAAGCTGGAGACGGCGATCGGCATGGGCGCGGCGACCACCTTCGTGCTCACCCTGGCGTCCGGCGCCAGCTACCTGATCGACACCTACCTGCTCGGCAGCGAACTCTACTACCTGCGCACCCTGTCCTTCATCGTGGTGATCGCCGGCATCGTCGGCTTCACCGAGATGTTCATCAAGAAGACCTCGCCGGTGCTGTTCCGCGTGCTCGGCATCTACCTGCCGCTCATCACCACCAACTGCGCGGTGCTCGGCATCCCGCTGCTCAACGTCAAGGAACAGCACGGCTTCGTCGAATCGCTCCTGTTCGGCCTCGGCGGCGCCTTCGGCTTCACCCTGGTGCTGGTCCTGTTCGCCGCCATGCGCGAGCGCCTCGAGGCGGCCGACGTGCCGAAGCCGTTCCGCGGCGCCAGCATCGCCATGATCACCGCCGGCCTGATGTCCCTCGCCTTCATGGGTTTCGCGGGCCTGATCCGATGACCGCGGCGGGCCTGCCATGCTGAGCGCCATCCTGGTCATGGCCGCCATCGGCCTCGCCCTCGGCGTCATCCTGGGCTGGGCCGAGGTGCGCTTCAAGGTCGCCGACAACCCCCTGGTCGACAAGATCGACAAGATCCTGCCGCAGACCCAGTGCGGCCAGTGCGGCTTTCCCGGCTGCCGGCCCTATGCCGAGGCGATCGCCCGCCACGAGGCCGACATCAACCTCTGTCCGCCCGGCGGCGAGCACGGCATCCGCCAGCTGGCCGACCTCCTCGGCGTCGAGTTCAAGCCCCTCGGCGAAGGCCGCGCACCCAAGCCCAAGTCGGTCGCCATCATCGACGAGAACCTCTGCATCGGCTGTACCCTGTGCATCCAGGCCTGCCCGGTCGACGCCATCGTCGGCTCGTCCAAGCAGATGCACACCATCGTCGCCGACGTCTGCACCGGCTGCGAACTGTGCCTCGCGCCTTGCCCGGTCGACTGCATCCACATGGAAGTGATCCACGAGAACGTCGGTTCCTGGAAGTGGCGCTACCCGGTATTTCCCATCCATTCCGAACCCGCCGGCACGGCATGACACAACCGATCTATTCTTTCCCGGGCGGCCTGCACCCGGCCGACCACAAGGCGGAATCGAACGGCCGACCGATCGCAGCCGCGCCGCTGGTGCCACGCTACCAGGTGCCGCTGCGCCAGCACGCCGGCCAGCCGGCCAAGGCGATCGTCCATGCCGGCGACACGGTGCTCAGGGGCCAGCTGATCGCCATCCCGGATGGCCGCATCTCGGCCGCCGTGCATGCCCCCACCTCCGGCCGCGTGGTCGCCGTCGGGCCGCACCCCGTCGCCCACCCGTCCGGCCTGGCCGACCTCAGCGTGGTGATCGAGGCCGACGGCCGCGACGAGGCCGTCGCCATGATGCCGCTGGCCTGGCGCGACATGGACCCCGCCGAGCTGCGCGAACACCTCGCCGACATGGGCCTGGTCGGCCTCGGCGGCGCGGTGTTCCCGAGCCACGTCAAGCTGGCACCCGGCCCGCTGGCGATCGACACCCTGATACTCAACGGCGCCGAATGCGAGCCCTGGATCACCTGCGACGACCGCTTGATGCGCGAGCGCGCCGCCGAGGTGATGCGCGGCGCCGAGATCATGCGCCATCTGCTCGGCGCCCGCGAACTACTGGTCGGCATCGAGGACAACAAGCCAGAGGCCGTTGCCGCCATGCAGGCCGCCTGTGCTGGCGGCAACGCCAGGGTGGTGGTGGTGCCGACCCGCTACCCGAGCGGCGGCGCCAAGCAACTCGTCCAGCTCCTCACCGGGCTGGAGGTACCGACCGGCAAGCTGTCCACCGACATCGGCATCCAGGTCTTCAACGTCGCCACCGCCTACGCCCTGCAGCGCGCCGTGGAACTGGGCGAACCGCTCATCTCGCGCATCGTCACCGTCACCGGCCATGTTGCCCGGCCGGGCAACTACGAGGTCCGCCTGGGCACCCCGATCGCCGAGCTGATCGCCCTGGCCGGCGGCGAGCTGCCGGGTGCCAGCGGCCAGCTGATCGGCGGCCCCCTCATGGGCTTCGACCTCGACACTCCGCAGGCCCCGGTGACCAAGGGGGTCAACTGCATCATCATCACCAGCGCCGACCTCTTTCCACCCCGCCCCCGGGCCATGCCCTGCACCCGTTGCGGCCTGTGCGCACAGGCCTGCCCGGTGCGCCTGCAGCCCTACGAGATGTACCTGTACGCCAGGGCGAAGGACCTCGACAAGGCCAGGGCCTACAACCTGGCCGACTGCATCGAATGCGGCTGCTGCAGCTATGTCTGCCCCAGCCACATACCGCTGGTCGACTACTACCGCTTCGCCAAGAGCGAACTGGCCGCGCGCGAGCGCGAGCAGCACGCCGCCGAGTTGGCGCGCGAGCGGCACGATTTCCACAGCGAGCGCCTTGAGCGCGAGAAGCGCGAGAAGGCCGAGCGCCTGGGCAGGAAGGCCAGCGAGCGTCTGGAGGCCGGCGCCGTGGCCGCGGACGACCCCGAGGCGGCGCGCAAGAAGGCCCTCCTGGAGGCCGCCGTCGAGCGTGCCAGGAAGGCCAAGGAAGCGGCCGCCCCGCCCGCCAACACCGACCACCTGAGCCCGGCCCAGCAGGCCGAGATCGAGGCCATCGAGGCGCGGCGGGCGCAAGCCGGTCTGGGCGGGGGATCCGCCCCCGCGCCCGACGAACAACCCGACACGGTGGCTGAAAAGACATGATCGGTTCCCCCTTCATCCAGCGCGAGCACAACTCGGTGCGCCTGACCATGGCCAAGGTGATGGCCGCCCTGATCCCGGGCACCCTCGCGCACGCCTGGTTCTTCGGCCCCGGCATCTTCGTCAGCCTGCTGGTCTGCTTCGCCTTCGCCCTGCTGTTCGAGGGCCTGGCCCTGCTGATGCGCGGCTGCTGCTTCAAGGACTTCATCGGCGACGGCTCGGTGCTGGTCACCGCCTGGCTGTTCGCCCTCTCGGTGCCGCCGCTGGCGCCCTGGTGGCTCTACGCGGTCGGCATACTGTTCGCCGTGGTGGTGGCCAAGCACCTGTACGGCGGCCTCGGCCAGAACCCCTTCAACCCGGCCATGGTCGGCTACGCGGTGCTGATCGTCAGCTTCCCCAACTACATGACGCAATGGCCCGGCCCGTCCTACCTGGTGATGCACCTGCCCAGCCTGGCCGAGGCCTTCGACCTGGTGTTCGCCGGCCAGGGCGCGATCAGCGCCGACGCCTACACCATGGCCAGCCCGCTCGACACCGTGAAGACCCTGATGCGCGCCGGCGTCGCCAAGGTCGACATCCTCGCCAACCCGGTGTTCGGGCGCTTCTCCGGCTCCGGCCTGGAATGGGTGGCCGGCATGTACCTCGTCGGAGGCGTACTGCTGATCGCCAACCGGGTCATCACCTGGCACGTCCCGGTGGCCTTCCTGGCCGCGGTGGCCGCCAGCGCCGCCGTCCTGCACGCCATCGACCCGGGCAACAACATGGGCCCGCTGTTCCACCTGCTCACCGCCAGCGTCATGCTGGGCGCCTTCTTCATCGCCACCGACCCGGTGAGCGGCTGCGCCACGCCCCGGGGCAAGCTGATCTTCGGCGCCCTGGCCGGCTTCCTCGCCATCATCATCCGCAGCTACGGCGGCTACCCGGACGGGGTCGCCTTCTCCATCCTGCTCATGAACGTCGCGGCGCCCTTCATCGACGCCTATACCCAGCCCCGTGTGTACGGCCACGCCAAGGGCGGCAAGGTGGGGCGATGATCGAATTCCGCAACCGCATACTGGTCACCGCCAGCGCCCTGCTGGCCTTCGCGATGTTCGGCGCCGCCCTGCTGTCGGGCACCTTCCAGCTCACCCGGCCGGCCATCGAGCAGAGCGAACGGGCGGCCAAGATGAAGCTGATCGCCCAGGTCCTGCCGCCGGACGGTTTCGACAACGACCTCATCCGCGCGGCGCGGCCGTTGCCGGCGGATCCGCTGCTCGGTCTCAGGCACCCCGGCGAGGCCTACCTGGCCATGCGCCACGGTCAGCCGGTCGCGGTGGTGCTGGAGGCGGCCGCGCCGGACGGCTATTCCGGCGAGATACGCTTCCTGGTCGGCATCCGGCCGGACGGCACGGTGGCCGGCGTGCGCGTCACCAGCCACCACGAGACCCCCGGCCTGGGCGACTACATCGAGATCGGCAAGAGCCCCTGGGTCCGCGTCTTCGACGGCAAGTCGCTGGCCGACCCGCAGCCGGTCAACTGGAAGGTCAGGAAGGACGGCGGCCTCTTCGACTACATGGCCGGCGCCACCATCACCCCGCGCGCCCTGGTCAAGGCGGTGCGTCGCACGCTGGAATACTTCCAGGCCCACCGCAACGAATTGCTGGCCACCACGAAGGAGCAGCCATGAGCCCGGAAACCCGCGAGATCATCGTCAACGGCCTGTGGAAGCAGAATCCCGGCATCGTCCAGCTGCTCGGCCTCTGCCCCCTGCTGGCGATCAGCAACAACGTGGTCAACGCCCTCTCCCTCGGCCTCGCTACCACCCTGGTGATGGCGGTGGCGAGCGGCTCGGTCGCCGTGGTGCGCGACTATATCCCGCAGGCGGCCCGCATCCCGCTGTTCGTCCTGATCATCGCCGCCCTGGTCACCGTGGTCGAGCTGCTTATGCACGCCTATGTCCTCGCCCTCTACGTGGTGCTGGGCGTATTCCTCCCCCTGATCACCACCAACTGCATCGTGCTGGCCCGCGTCGAGGCCTTCGCCTCCAAGCGCGGCACCCTGCACTCGGTGCTCGACGCCGTCATGATGGGTCTCGGCCTCACCCTGGTGCTGGTGGTGCTGGGCGGTCTGCGCGAGGTGTTCGGCAAGGGCACACTGCTGTCCGGCCTCGACCTCGTGTTCGGCCCGGTCGCCAAGGACTGGGTGATCCAGGTGGTGCCCGACTACCAGGGCCTGCTGCTCGCCATCCTGCCGCCCGGCGCCTTCATCGGCCTGGGTCTGATCATCGCCGCGCGCAACTGGCTGGAAGGCATGCGGGCGCGCCGGGCACGGGTGGACAGCCCGCTCGGCCAGACCGCCTGACGGGGCGGCGCATGAACGCGGCCCGGCGCCGGCAGATCTACGAGCGCCTGCGCGCGGCCAACCCACACCCCACCACCGAGCTCCACTACGAGACGCCCTACCAGCTGCTGGTCGCCGTGGTGCTGTCGGCCCAGGCCACCGACCGGAGCGTCAACCAGGCCACCGCCACCCTGTTCCCGGTCGCCGGCACCCCCACGGCCATGCTCGCCCTGGGCGAGGCCGGCCTCAAGGAGCACATACGCCGCATCGGTCTCTACCAGACCAAGGCAAAGCACGTCATCGAGCTGTCCCGCCTGCTGATCGAACGCCACGCGGGCGAGGTGCCGGCCGAGCGCGCGGCCCTCGAGGCCCTGCCCGGGGTCGGCCGCAAGACCGCCAACGTGGTGCTCAATACCGCCTTCGGCCAGCCCACCATCGCGGTCGACACCCACATCTTCCGGGTCGCCAACCGTACCGGCCTGGCGCCGGGCAAGACCGTCCTGGCGGTGGAGCAGAAACTCGTCAAGGTGACCGCCGCCGAGTTCCGCCGCGACGCCCATCACTGGCTGATCCTGCATGGTCGCTACGTCTGCACGGCCAGGAAGCCCGACTGCCCGTGCTGCCCCATCGCCGACCTGTGCGAATACCCGGACAAGACGGCATGAAGCCGCCGGCATGGCCGGGTTAAACTAGGCCGATGTTCAATCCCACCCGCACCGAGGCGCGCCAGTTCCTCTTCGAGGCCTGGCGCAAGAACCGCGCCGGCGCCATCCTCACCGACCTGGAGGCCCTGGCGGCCGACCACGTGCTGCGCCACCCGGAATACCACCGCCTGCTGGAAGACCCGGACGCCCACCTGGAGCGCGACTGGCTGCCCGAGCAGGGCGAGACCAACCCCTTCCTGCACCTGATGATGCACCTGTCGATCAGCGAGCAGCTGGCCATCGACCAGCCGGCCGGCGTGCGCGCCCGCTACCTGGCCCTGGCGCACAGGCTGGGCGACGAGCACGCCGCCCAGCACCAGGTCATGGACTGCCTGGCCGAGATGGTCTGGAGCAGCCAGCGTTATGGCGCCCCGCCCGATGGCGCCGCCTACCTGGCCTGCCTGGAGGAGAAGACGCGATGAGCGACCGCCTCGACCGCATCGTCACCCGCAGCGGCGACGACGGCAGCACTGGCCTGGCAGACGGCCGCCGGGTGCAAAAGCACGACCCCCGCATAGAGGCCCTGGGCGCGGTGGACGAGCTGAACAGCTTTGTCGGCCTGCTCGCCGCCGAGCCCCTGGACGGGCCGACGCAGGTCCTGCTGGCGGCGATCCAGAACGACCTCTTCGATCTCGGCGGCGAACTCGCCCTGCCGGAGCGGCCGGCCGTCGGCGACGCCCACCTGGGCCGCATCGAGGCCGCCGTCGAGCGCCTCAACTCCGGGCTGCCGCCCCTGGCCGAGTTCGTCCTGCCCGGCGGCACGCGCGCCGCCGCCCTCGCCCACGTCTGCCGCGCGGTATGCCGGCGCGCCGAGCGGCGCCTCGCCGCCCTGGCCGGGGTCGAGCTCGTGGCCACCAGCCCTGGCCGCTATCTCAACCGCCTGTCCGACCTCTTCTTCGTCCTCGCCCGCACCCTCAACCGCGCCGCCGGCGGCAGCGAACCGACCTGGCGGGGACCGCGATGAAGAAGCGCACTACGGCCACGGTGCCGGTGCAGGCACTGCTGGACATCCGCCCCGGCCAATCGGTCGAGCTGCTCAAGGAACTGCACATACTCACCCGCGACGGCAAGCTCAACCAGGACAGCCGGCGCAAGCTCAAGCAGGTCTACCATCTCTACCAGTTCATCGAGCCGCTGCTCCAGGAGGCGCACGCCGTCCATCCCGACCTCACCCTGGTCGACCACGGCGCCGGCAAGTCCTACCTGGGCTTCATACTCTACGACCTGTTCTGCAAGGGCCTGGAAGGCGCGCCGCACCTGTACGGTATCGAGACGCGCGCCGAACTGGTGGAGAAATCCGCGGCCCTGGCCGCCCGCCTGGGCTTCACCGGCATGAGCTTCCTCAACCTCACGGTGGCCGAGTCGATCGACTCCGACTGCCTGCCGGCGCGCATCGACCTGGTCACCGCCCTGCACGCCTGCGACACCGCCACCGATGACGCCATCCGCTTCGCGCTGGCCAAGGCGGCCCGCCATATCGTCCTGGTGCCCTGCTGCCAGGCCGAGGTGGCCGCCACCCTGCGCAAGAACAAGGGCCAGGCGATCCGTCGCGCGGCCCTGGCCGAGCTGTGGCGCCACCCCATCCACACGCGCGAGTTCGGCAGCCACGTCACCAACGTGCTGCGCTGCCTGCAGCTGGAGGCGCACGGCTATCAGGTCAACGTCACCGAGCTGGTGGGCTGGGAACACTCGATGAAGAACGAGCTCATCATCGCCACCCGCAAGGGACCGCCACAGCGTCGTCCTGCCGAACGTCTCGCCGAGCTGCTCGCCATGCTGGGACTGGAGGAGCTGCAGGAGCGCTTCTTCACCCCCGGCGTGTACGCCCGGACCGAACTGGCCAGCTAGGCTGACGGGGGCTGGCCTGCGACCCGTGCCGCGCTTGCCGGCACGGCCTATGCCTTCTTGTCCTTGTCGACCGGCAGCCAGACCGTGAACACCGAGCCGCCCTCGGGCGGACATTCGACCTCGATCTGGCCGCCATAACGCTGCACCAGGCTCAGGCTCACCCACAGCCCGAGCCCGGTGCCCTCGCCGGTCTTGGTGGTGAAGAATGGATCGAACAGATGCTGACGGTCCGCTTCGGGGATGCCCGGGCCGGTGTCGACCACCGCGACATAGACACCCTCCTCGCCATCCCGGTCGCATTCGCCGCTGGCCAGGGTGAGCACGCCATGGGGCTGGTCGCGCATGGCCTGCAGGGCATTGACGATCAGGTTGATGAGGACCTGCTGGAACTCGTTGCGGTTGACCAGCACGCCCTGGCGCGCACGCAGTTCCTGGACCACGGAGACGTTGCCCTGCTTCATCTGGTGACCGACCAGCACCAGGCTGTCCTGCACCACCTGGGTGATGTCGGTGGGCTCCAGGAAACCGGCGTATTCCGATGGCCGGGAAAATTGCAGCAGCTTGGCGACGATCAGGCGGATGCGGTAGACCTGGTCCTGAATCAGGCGTATCTCGGTCAATACCGGTTCGGCCGTGGCGCCCAGGGTCTCGCGCAGCAGGTCGAGGTTGCCCTGGATCACCGCCACCGGATTGTTGACCTCGTGGGCGACGCCGGCGGCGAGCTGGCCGATGGCGGCGAGCTTCTCGGCCATCGCCAGGCGCTTCTGCGCGGAGCGCAGCGTATGGTTGGCGGCCGCCAGTTCGCGCGTGCGCTCGACGACCTTGGCGTCGAGTTCGCGGCCCCATTCCTGCAGCGTCTCGGTCTGCTCCGCCAGACGGTCGAGCAAGCGGTCGAAGTGGGCGGCGAGCTCGGCCAGCTCGTTCGCGCCCGCCGCGGCGCCGACGCGGGCACTGGTCTGGCCGTTCTCGATAGCCGTCATGGTGGTGTGCATGCGTTCGACCGGGCGCGAGATGTGGCGGGCCATGGAGAGCGAGACGTAGACGGAGGCGGCGGCGGCCAGGCCAAGGAGCAGGATGATCATGGCCAGGGCCAGGTTGCGGGCACGCTGGAACGGGGACTCCAGGAAACCGACATACAGCATGCCGATGCGCCGGCCGGCGCTGTCCTGGATGGGCTCGTAGGCGGACACGTACCAGTCATTGACCACGAAAGCGCGGTCCAGCCAGGTGCGGCCCTGGGCCAGGACGGCCTGGCGCACCGAGGCCGATACGCGCGTGCCGATGGCGCGGACGCCCTCGAACAGGCGCACGTTGGTGGCGATGCGGACGTCGTCGAGGAACAGGGTGGCGGTGCCGACGCTGCCGAGCGGCATGGCCCCGACCGGGTAGACGATCTCGTTGAGGCCGTCGACGAACGCCAGGTTGCGGTTGAGCATCATGCCGCCGACCAGCACCCCGCCGGCCAAGGGACCGGCGGACCGGATCGGTGCGCCCGAGTGCACCACCATGGCACGGGATTCCTCGCTGCGTGAGCTGGGTGCTGCGTTGCGGGTGGCGATCAGGGTTATGCGGGCCGTCTCCACCAGGGCCGAATCGATGCCGGTCAGGGTGGCGGCATCGAGCATGTCGATCTCGGTAGCCGACTGGCCGGCCAGGGCACGGCGCACCACATCGTAGCGGGCCAGGCCGGCAACATCCTGGGCGGGCACGCTGGCGGCCTGCAGGCGGCCCTTGGCATCGAGCAGCAGGAGGTAATCCAGTTGCATCCGCGTCGCCGACTCACGCAGCAGCGACCCGACCTGGCCCGGGTGCTCGCGCAGCAGGCGGGCCAGCTGTTCGGAACCAGCCAGGGCCTCGACGCGATAGCCCACGTTCTCGCGCACATGCTCGAAATAGCCATGCGCCACGGCCAGGTCACTGCGCACCTTGGCGATCATCAGGCGGTCGAGATGCACCGAACTCCACCCCGCCAGGATCAGGATGACCAGCGGCATGGAACCCAGCACCGGCAGCAGCGTCAGGGCAATGAGCTGGTTGCGCAGCGATCCCCGCAGGCCCTTCCCCAGCAGATCAGGCAGACGCATGCCCGCTCAGACCCCCCACTGTATGCACTTGCGCTCCAGTGTCTTGCGCGAGATGCCAAGCCGGCGCGCGGCCTCCGACTTGTTGCCGGCACATGCCCTGAGCACGGCAAGTATGTGGCGCCGCTCGACCACCAGCAGGGAGTCGTCGGTGTCCGCATCGCCGCTGGCGGCCATCCCGGCCGCCATGTCCTGCCCGCTGGTCGCCAGTGCGTCGACCAGAAAATCATCAGCCAGATAGCCGAGTATCAGGGAACGCTCGACCAGGTTCTTCAATTCCCGGACATTGCCGGGCCAATCATAGGCCGCCAGACGTGCCAGCGTCTCCTGGTCGGCCACCAGGGGCGGCACATTCAGGCGCGGCGCCAGCTGGCCGACGAAGTAGTCGACCAGGGCGGGCAGGTCCTCGAT
>JAQVJE010000004.1:41605-46666 GCA_028695325.1 Gallionellaceae bacterium | reverse complement strand
TGGGTCTTGTCGTAGACCTCGGCCAGGTGCTGAAAGTCCAAATGCGTGTAGACCTGGGTGGTCGACAGGCTGGCGTGACCCAGCATTTCCTGCACCGCACGCAGGTCGCCGGAGGATTGCAGGACGTGGGAGGCGAAGGAGTGGCGCAGGGCATGCGGGTGGACGTTCTGGCTGATGCCCTGGGCGAGCGCCAGGGCCTTGAGGCGGGCCTGCACCACGCGCGGCGCGATGCGGGCGCCGCGCGTGCCGACGAATAGTGCACGTTCGTCGCGGGCCACTTGGTCGCGCAGGGCGAGCCAGTCGGCAAGAGCGGCGAGGGCGCGGGCGCCGACCGGCACGATGCGTTCTTTGTTGCCTTTGCCGAGCACTCGCACCTCGCCGGCGGCACGGTCGACGCTGGCGAGGTCGAGGCCGACCAGCTCGGCCAGGCGCAGGCCGGAGGAATAGACCAGCTCGAACATGGCGCGGTCCTGCACGGTCAGGGGGGCGTCATCACCGGCCTCCAGCAGGCGGGCCATCTCGTCCGGCGATAGGGTATGGGGCAGGCGCCGCGGCCCCTTGGGCGGCCGTATGCCGGTGCAAGGATTGGCCTCGATCTGGCCCTGGCGGGCCAGGTGGCGGTAGAAGGCGCGCCAGCCGGACAGGCAGCGCGCCAGGCTCCCGGCGGCGTAGCCGCGGCCGTGCAGGACGGCGAGGAAGCGACGGATGTCGGGCGGCGTCAGGCCTTCCAGGGCGGTGCCGCCGGCCAGTCCGGCGAGGCGGTCGAGGTCGTCGGCATAGGCCGCGATGGTGCGGGCGCTGTAGTTGCGGGCACGCAGGTGGGTGAGGAAGGCGGCGACGGCGGTGGGGCGGTCAGGCCGGGTCATGGCCGTTTGGCGGGGCAGGATGGGCCGGGGCGCGCCGCACCAGCGTCCGGTTTACAGGAAGCGCGCGATCGCCGCCGCGGCCAGCTCGCCCAGGCGGCCGAGGTACAGCGTGCCCATCTCGGGATAGAAGCGCTGGGCGTCCTCCGAGGCCAGCACCAGGAGGCCGTCGATGCGGTCGTCGCGCAGGGGGACGAGGGCGAACGAACGCAGGTGGGCGCCGCCCTCGCCGAACCAGGCGCGCACCTCGTCCGGCGCATCGCCACCGCAGCGCGGCTGGGCCAGGCCGCTGGCGAGGGCGTGGACGTCCTGGCCGGCCGGGGCGAACTCCGCCATCTCGTGCGCGACGCCCCACAGGCGCAGGGCGACGTGGGGGACGGCGAACTGTTCGGCGAGGTCGAGGTAGAGCGACTCCAGGGCCGCCGGCAGCGACCCGGCGCGCATCAGGTCGAGGGTCAGGCGGTGCATCTTCTCGCCGATGTCGTCGTTCTCCTCGGCGAACTGGACGAACTCCTTGAGCTTGTTCTCCAGGGTGCGCACGCGCTCGCGCAGCAGCATGACCTGGCGCTCGCCGATGGAGATGGCCTGGCCGCTGTAGGGGTGCGGTACGGTGATCCTGGCCAGCAGCTCGGGATGGTCCGCGAGGTACTGGCTGATTTGCTCGTGACTGAGGCCGTCCATGTCTAGATCTCTATCTCGCCTTCAAAAACGGTGACCGCCGGGCCGGTCATGAACACCGGCTGGCCTTCGCCCGCCCAGCGTATGGTGAGCCGGCCGCCGCGGGTCTCGACCGTCACTTCCTCGTCCAGCAGGCCGCGCTGCATGCCGGCCACGGCGGCGGCGCAGGCGCCGGTGCCGCAGGCCAGGGTCTCGCCGGTGCCGCGCTCGAACACCCTGAGCCGGATGGCGCGCCGGTGCACGAGCTGCATGAAGCCGACGTTGACGCGCTCGGGGAAGCGCGGGTGGCGCTCGATCAGCGGCCCCCACTCGGCCACCGGGGCGGTGTCGACGTTGCAGGTCTCCAGGACGGCGTGCGGGTTGCCCATCGACAGGGCCGAGATCTCCACCGGCTGGCCGATGTCGAGCACGTAGGTGACGGCGCGGGCCTCGGCGACGAAGGGAATCTGGGCTGGCTCGAAGCGCGGCGGGCCCATGTCGACGGTGACCTGGCCGTCAGCCTCCAGGCGCGGCACGATGATACCGGAGGCGGTCTCGACCCGGATCTCGCGCTTGGTCGTCAGGCCGTGCTCGTGCACGAAGCGGACGAAGCAGCGGGCGCCGTTGCCGCACTGCTGCACTTCGCCGCCGTCGGCGTTGAAGATGCGGTAGCGGAAATCGCAATCGGGCAGGCCGGCCGGTTCGACCAGCAGGATCTGGTCGCAGCCGACGCCGAAGTGGCGGTCGGCGAGGAAGCGGTATTGCGCGGGGGTCAGTTCGACCCGCTGACGGACGCCGTCGAGGACGACGAAGTCGTTGCCGAGGCCGTGCATTTTGCTGAAGCGCAGTTTCATGGCAGCAGTTTACCAGCCCATGTGGGCGAAATAGCCAAGGTAGAAGACCAGCCAGCAGGCCGCCAGGACCGGCAGGCGCCAGCGCGCGGGCAGGCGTCGGGAGACAGTGTAAGCCAGCAGCGAGACCAGGAGGAAACGCAGCGCCCGTGCCGGCACGCTCACCAGCAGGAAAGTGGTGGGGGCCAGCTGCAGCTGGCCGGCCGCCACGGCGTAGAGCTTGTAGGGCGTGCCGGTGAGCGGGCCGAGGAAGAGGGCGAGCGGGCCGTGTAGCGCCATGTCGCGGTACACCTCCGCCTGCATGGCCGGGCCGATGGCGGGCACCCGGTCGAGGACGGCCCCGGCCAGGGTCGGGGCGGCGGCGCCCCAGGCGTACATGAGCACGCCGCCGGCCAGGGCCCCGGCCGTGGTCCAGGCGCAGGCGACCAGGGCGGCGCGCAGGCGGGAGAGGGCGGCAGCGGAGAGCAGGACGTCGGGGACGATGAAGAACAGGGTGGCCTCGGCCAGGCCCCAGAGGAAGGCGGCGGCGCTCAGGCGGCCGCTAACGGTCGTCGACGATGCCATGCAATTCCGGATGGGGGAGCTCATCCGCCAGCGCCCGCATCCGTCCTTCCAGGCCGGCCAGGAAGGCGGCCTGGTCCTCGCCGCCCTGCATCGCCTCGCCGACGAAGGCGTCGCAGAAGAAGGGCACCAGCAGCGGGTCGTCCTTGGGCAGGGCCTTGCCGAGGCCGTGCAGGAACACCGGCACCACCGGCACCTCGGGCCGGCGCGCCGCCAGGACGGCGACGCCGCGCTTGAAGCGGCCCAGCACCTCCGGCTCGCCCCGGCTGCCTTCGGGGAACAGGATCAGTATGTCGCCGCGGTCGAGGGCCTCCTCGCAGGGCTTCAAGGGGTCGCGGCCGCCGTGCGTCTCGCGCGCGATGGGCAGGATGCCGATGACGTGCAGGGCGAACCAGGCCAGCCAGCGGTTCTTCAGGAAGTAGTCGGCCGCCGCCACCGGGCGCAGCCTGGGCAGCATGGCGAGAGGAAACAGGGAGACCAGGACCAGGGTGTCCAGGTGGCTGTTGTGGTTGGCGGCGACGATGGCGGGGCCCTGCCTGGGCAGCCGTTCCCGGTGGCGCACGTTGAGGCCCAGTACCACCAGGGCGATGGGCCGGGCAATCAGCAGCCAGAATGCCAGTCGGATCGGCCCGGCCATCAGTAGTGCAGGTAGTAGAGGAAGTGGAAGAACAGCGGCGCCGTGAAGGTGAGGCTGTCCACCCGGTCGAGGATGCCGCCGTGGCCTGGGATCAGGCTGCCGCTGTCCTTGACCCCGAGGTCGCGCTTCAGGGCCGAGATGTTGACGTCGCCGACGAAGCCGGCCAGCCCTATGATGAGGCCGGCCACGGGTGCCTGCCAGCCGGTCAGCGGGGTCAGCAGCGGCGCCAGCAGCCAGGCCAGCACGGTGGTGGTGGCGACGCCGCCGAGGAAGCCCTCCCAGGTCTTCTTCGGGCTGACCCTGGGGATGATCTTGTGGCGGCCGAGGGTCTTGCCCCAGACGTACTGCATGACGTCGTTGAACTGGGTCAGGAACATCAGGAACAGCACCAGACCGGCGCCGCCGCCGGCCGGGTTGGTCGCCTGCGGCAGGACCAGCAGGTAGGCCATGTGGGAGAGGTTGAACACGGTCAGCATCAGGCCCCAGTGCAGGCTGCCGGCGGCGTGCAGGAAGCCGGCGGTCTCGCCGATCACCACCATGCGCAGGGGCAGGAGCAGGAACAGGTAGACCGGGATGAAGATGATGAACATGCCGTACCAGCCGGTGGCCACCCACCAGAACTGCAACGGGATCGCCAGGTAGGCCCAGAACAGCACCCGGCGGTCGGCGCGCCGGGTCGGGATGAGCGACAGGTATTCCTTCAGGGCGAGGAAGCTGACCAGGCCGAGGAAGATCAGCGACAGGGTCGGGCTCAAGGCCATGGCGGCGGCGAACACCCCGGCCATCACCCACCATGAATTCACCCGTGCCGCCAGTTCGGCGTAGTCGCGCTGCGGACTGCGCCGCTTGAGGATGAAGACGACCAGGCTGGCGGTGAGCAGCAGGGCGAAGATGCCGGCCAGGAAGGCGGCGGCATTGGCGGTGAGCGAGGAAAACATCAGGGGGCTTCCGCGAGCGCGCGCCGGGCGCGGTTGATGACGGTGAGGGCGAGCAGGCCGAGCAGGACGCTTAGCGCGACGTCGAGCCAAGTCCCCGTCGGCACGCCGAGGCCGAGCAGCAGGGCGATGGCGCCGAACCAGAAGGCGCGGTCGCTCTTGCCCATGGGGCCGTCGTAGCGGCGCGCGGCGCCCAGTGTCTGCGCCAGCACGCCGGTCATCTCGCCGAGCGTGGCCAGCAGCACGATGAGGACGATCAGTGTCGGCGCGAAGCCGGGCACGATGGCCAGCGGCAGGTACAGGGCGGCGTCCGAGACGACATCGCCGAGCTCGTTGAGCAGGGCGCCGAGGCGGCTCTTCTGGCCGTGCTCGCGGGCCAGCATGCCGTCAATGGCGTTGAGCGCCATGCGCAGGAACAGCACCAGGGGCAACAGCAGCAGCACGGCGGCGTTGCCCGGGGCGAGCAGGATGGCGGCACCGGTGGCGCAGGAGAGCAGCATGGCCGCCACGGTGATCTGGTTGGCGGTGGCGCCGGCCGCGGCGAGGCGTCCGACCAG
>JAQVJE010000004.1:26298-41505 GCA_028695325.1 Gallionellaceae bacterium | reverse complement strand
AGCATGGAGATGCCGTTGGGACTGGCGCCGTGGCGTGCCAGCCAGGCCGCCGAGCGCTGCGCGAGGGGGTGGGAGCGGCTTTTCAGCGGCCGCCGGTTGGGGGTGTCGGCGACCGTGTTCATGCCAGCGCCATGTAGTCCTTGTAGATGCAGCGGTCCATCACCACCGTGAGCCCCGCCGCGCGGGCCCGCGCGGCGGCGTCGGGGTGGACGATGCCCTCCTGGATCCAGATCGCCGGGGCGCCGATGGCCAGGCATTCCTCCACCACCGCCGGGATGTGCTCGGCGGCCCGGAAGACGTTCACCAGGTCGACTGCGAAGGGGATGTCGGCCAGGCGGGCGTAGGCCGGCTCGCCGAGCACCTCGGCGACCGCCGGGCGCACCGGCACGATGCGGTAGCCGAAGCCCTGCATGGCCTGGGCAACGGCGTGGCTCGGCCGGCCCGGCTTGGGCGACAGGCCGACCACGGCGATGGTCCGCACCCGGCCGAGCAGGGCGCGGATCGCGTCGTCGGGGGGATTCTGGAAGCTCATGGCGTGGCTACTCCCGGGTCATCACGCAGTCGTCCGCCGGGGTTCGTGAGGATCAGGGCAAGCCGGCTCATGACGCAGCCAATTCCTTGATCATCACATAATCATCCATCACGAACCCGCCGCCGATGTCCTCGACGATGACGGTGGCCACCTGGAAGCCGTGTTTCAGGTAGGCGTCGATGGCGGCCTGGTTCTGCCGGTTCACCCTGAGCAGCAGGCGGCGGCTGCCGTGCCGGGCGGCGCGTTCGGCGACGGCGCGGATCAGTTCGCCGCCGATGCCGTGGCGCTGCCAGGCGCTGGCGACGTAGAGCTTGTCCAGCTTGTAGTCGCCGTCCTGCAGGGCATAGCCGTGTGCGAAGCCGACCAGCTCGGCGCCGGCATGCGCCGCCAGCCAGAGGTCGCCGCGCGCCAGCAGCTGGCGGATCAGGCCGGGCTTGTAGCGCTGGTCGAGCATGTAGTCGACCTGCGCCTGGCCGATGATGGCCGGGTAGGTGGCCTGCCAGACGGCGCGGGCCAGCTCGGCCACGGCCTCGGCCTCGTCCAGGCGCAGGGGGGCGATGTCAACGTTCATAGAGGGATCCCTTGTCGCCGTCCGGCCGCGTCTTGAAGCGCTTGTGCAGCCAGAAATACTGCTCCGGCATCTCCTTGACGCGTTCCTCGATGAATGCATTCATGCGCCGGGTGTCGGCCACCACATCGTCGCTCGGGTAGTCGTCCCAGGCCGGATAGAAGCGGGTCTCATAGTGGTCGCCTTGCCAGCGCGTGATGCAGGGCACCACCACGGCGCCGGTGGCACGCGCCAGGCGTGCCATGCCGGTGATGGTGGCGGCGGGGACGCCGAAGAAGGGCACGAACACGGCGTCGCGGGCGCCGTAGTCCAGGTCCGGCAGGTAGTAGAACGGCAGGCCGCGGCGGATGGCGCGGATGACCGGCTTGATGCCGTCGTGGCGGGAATACAGCTCGGAGGCGCCGAAGCGGGTGCGCGCATGCAGCATCAGGCGGTCGAGGGCGGGGTTCTTGATGCGTGCATAGATGGAGACGCAAGGGGCGAATTCGGCCGACACCCGCACGCCGCCCAGGTTGAGGCCGACGAAATGGGGTGCCAACCAGATCAGCGGCTTGCCCAGGTGCGGGCTGAGGTGCTCGACCCCCTCCAGGCGCACCAGGCGCTCGACCTCGGCGCGGTCGCCCCACCAGGACACGGCCTCCAGCAGGGTGGCGCGGCCGCTGGCGCGGAAGTGGGCGCGACAGAGGGCGGTGCGCTCGGCCTCGGCCAGTTCGGGGAAGCACAGCCTCAGATTGGTGAGGACGACGTGGCGCCGGGTGTGCGCGACGGCGTGCAACAGCACGCCGAGCCCCTCGCCCAGGCGGGCCAGGGCGGCCGTCGGCAGGGTGGCGTGCAGCAGGCGCAGCAGGCCGAGCCAGAGCCGTGTCACGACGCCTCCCCGGGTGGCGGCGCACCGGATGGCCGCTTGTAGCGGCGGTAGGTCCACAGGTACTGGTCGGGATGGCACCGGATCAGGTCCTCCAGGCAGGCGTTGAGCTGCCTGGCGGCGGTGGCTGGGTCGGCGGCGAATGCCGGTGCCGGCACGACGTGCAGGCGGAAGCCGCGTCCCCAGGGCAGCCGCTCGCAGAACAGGATCAGCGGCACCGCGCCGGTCGACTGCAGGAGGCGGAAGGCCAGGGTGGGGGTATAGGCCGGGCGGCCGAAGAACGGCGCCCAGACACCATCGCCCTTGCTGGCCACCTGGTCGGGCAGCACGCCGACCCCCTCGCCGCGCTTGAGTGCCTGCAGCATGGCGCGCACCCCCCGCATGTCGGGGGTGGCCAGGCGCACGCCGCCGCGTTCGCGGCCACGACGCATGAGCGCGGCCAGCCCTGGCTGGCGCGCAGGGCGGTAGAGGAAGGTGACGGGGATGAATTGGCCCAGGTAGAGGCCGCCCAGTTCCCAGTTGCCCAGATGCGGCTCCAGGACGACGATGCCGCGGCCGGCGGCGCGCGCCGCCTCGACATGCTCCCAGCCGCGCACCTCGCGCACCAGTGCCATGGCCTCGGGGAAGGGGCGCAGCCAGACCGCCAGCGACTCGAACAGCATGCGGGCGATGCCGACGCGGGCGCGCCGGACCACTTCCGGCCGGTCGAGGCCGGCCTGGCGCAGGTTGTCGGTGACGTCGCGGGCGCGCCGCGACCAGGGGAAGACCAGCATGCCGGCCAGCCAGGCCAGCGCATGCAGAACGGGGAGCGGCAGGGCGGCCAGCAGGCGCCAGGCAGGGGACATGGGGGACAACGATTGACCTCGATGAAACGGTACCATAGTATGCCGAAACCGCCGAGTTAACGGACAACTTGCAGGGCGGCGGGCCATGCAGGCCCGGAAAATCTGCTAAAGCGTCGCCTGCTCTGGCCCGGAGTCGGTAACGCCGACTGGAACGTGGGCAGCATGGAGCAGAACCTATGAGCGAATACCTCTTTACATCCGAATCGGTCTCCGAAGGCCACCCGGACAAGGTCGCCGACCAGATCTCCGACGCGGTGCTCGACGCCATCCTGGCCCAGGACCCGAGCGCCCGCGTCGCCGCCGAGACCCTGGTGAGCACCGGCCTGGTGGTCATGGCCGGCGAGATCACCACCAAGGCGCAGTTGAACTACGCCGAGGTGGCGCGCGACACCATCCGCCAGATCGGCTACGGCGACCCCGGCCTGCGTTTCGACGCCGACGGCTGCTCGGTGCACGTCTGCTATGGCCACCAGAGCCCCAACATCGCCCAGGGCGTCGACCACGCCTCCGATGACTTCCTCAACCAGGGCGCCGGCGACCAGGGCCTGATGTTCGGCTACGCCTGCGACGAGACGCCTTCCCTGCTGCCGATGCCGATCTACCTGGCGCACCGCCTGGTCGAGCGCCAGGCCCTGCTGCGCAAGGACGGCCGCCTGCCCTGGCTGCGCCCGGACGCCAAGAGCCAGGTCACCCTGCGCTACGCGCACGGCAGGCCGGTGGCGGTGGACACCGTGGTGCTGTCGACCCAGCACAACCCGGAGTTCAGCCCGCCGGAGAAGCAGAAGGCCCTGCACGAGGCGGTGATCGAGGACATCATCAAGCCGGTCCTGCCCAAGGAACTGGTCAAGGGCGAGATACAGTACCTGGTCAACCCGACCGGCTGCTTCGAGATCGGCGGCCCGCACGGCGACGCCGGCCTGACCGGGCGCAAGATCATCGTCGACACCTACGGCGGCGCGGCGCCGCACGGCGGCGGCGCCTTCTCCGGCAAGGACCCCTCCAAGGTGGACCGCTCGGCCGCCTACGCCGCCCGCTACGTGGCCAAGAACATCGTCGCCGCCGGCCTGGCCAGCCGCTGCCTGGTGCAGGTCAGCTATGCCATCGGCGTCGCCCATCCGACCTCGATCATGGTGGAGACCTACGGCACCGGCAAGATCGGCAACGAGCGTCTCACCGAACTGGTGCGCAACCACTTCGACCTGCGTCCCAAGGGCATCGTGCAGATGCTCGACCTCCTGCGGCCGATCTACCGCAAGACCGCCGCCTATGGCCATTTCGGCCGTGACGAGCCGGAGTTCACCTGGGAAGCGACCGACAAGGCCGACCTGCTGCGCGACGCAGCCGGACTGGGAAACCAGTGACGAAGTGACAGGGTGACAAGGTGACGGGTGGTTGAGCGGCTTTGCCGCACCTTTTGTCACTCCGTCACTCGTCACTCTGTCACTGACTTTAACCATGGCCCAACTCATCCTCCTCCCCGACAAGGAACGCTCGGTACTGCGCCGCCACCCCTGGCTGTTCGCCGGTTCGGTCGGCCGCCTGGTCGGCCAGGCGCGGCCGGGCGATACCGTGGAGGTGCTGTCCGACCGCCTGAAACCGCTCGGCCGCGGCGCCTACAGTCCGGCCTCGCAGGTGCGCGCCCGCATGTGGAGCTTCGACCCGGCCGAGGGCATCGACGACGTCTTCTTCAAGCGTCGGGTGGCGCAGGCCGTGGCCCGCCGCCAGGCCCTGGCCGATCTGCGCGACCAGGACGGCCTGCGCCTGATCCATGGCGAGTCGGACGGCCTGCCCGGCATCATCGCCGACCGCTACGGCGACACCGTGGTCATCCAGCTCACCTCGGCCGGGGCGGAGAAGTGGCGCCGCGCCATCGTCAACGCCCTGGTCCAGGCCACCGGCTGCTCCCGCGTCTACGAACGCTCCGATTCCGAGGTGCGCGCCATGGAGGGCCTGGCGCCGGTCACCGGCTGGGTCCACGGCGAGGCTCCGGCCGCGCCGGTCACGGTGCTGGAACACGGGGTGCGCATGGCGGTGGATGTCGAGGGTGGCCACAAGACCGGCTTCTACCTCGACCAGCGCGACAATCGCCGGTTACTGGGCGAGCTGGCGGCCGGCCGCGCGGTGCTCAACTGCTTCTGCTACACGGGGGGATTTTCTCTCCAGGCCCTGGCCGGCGGCGCCGCCAGCGTACTGTCGATCGACTCTTCCGGCCCCGCCCTCGACCAGGCGCGCGCCAACCTGGCGCTCAACCCGCAGCTGCCGGCGGCGCGTGCCGAGTGGCTGGAGGCCGACGTGTTCCAGGCTCTGCGCGATTTCCGCAAGGCAGGCCGCCAGTTCGACCTCATCGTCCTCGACCCGCCCAAGTTCGCCCCCTCGGCCGCCCATGCCGAGCGTGCCGCGCGCGCCTACCGGGACATCAACATGCTCGGCTTCAAGTTGCTCACGCCGGGCGGCCTGATGATGACCTATTCCTGCTCGGGCGGCATCGGCATCGAGCTGTTCCAGCGCATCGTCGCCCGCGCTGCCCTCGAGACCGGCCGCGACGCCCGCATACTCAAACGCCTGCAGGGCAGCGCCGACCACCCGGTCGGCCTGGCCTGTCCGGAAGGCGAGTACCTCAAGGGCCTGCTGGTGCAGGCCGACTGACCGGCGCCAGAAGGGCCGGCCACCGGTCGGCAAGGGGCGTCACCACCCCTGCAGCGCGGGCCCTACTTGGCCCCGCACTTGCCTTCCATCATCCTGGCGCATTTCTCCTTCAGCGAGGCGCCGCACTTGCCGGCGGCGCACTTGCCGGCGCCGCAGAAGCCGCTGCGTATCTTCTGCGCGCACAGTGATTGCTGATCGGCCTTGCTCATGGCCGGGGCGGCGGCCGGGCTGGCCGGCGCGGCGCCGCACTTGCCGGTTGCGCACTTGCCGGCGCCGCACTTGGCGTCGCTGGCCGCCAGCCGATCGACCTTTTGCGGCGTGGCGAACGGGTTGTCGGCGGCGCCGGCAGGCGCGGCGGCCAGCATGATGCAGGCGAGCAGGCCGCCAAGCGTGAGCAGGGGGGTGCGGAACGTGTTGGTCATGACAGTCTCCTCTCTTTGATGTCCGGACGGCCGGCGGCCGTCCAACCAGTGTAGTCGAGGCCAGGTGGCATGGAAATGCGCACCCTATGCGCTTATGCTGGCGCCTGGACATGATGGCGCCATGCGTGCATGGCGGGCGGGACATGAGACGACAGGACGCACGCTTGACCGGGGCAACCGGACCGCAGGCCTGGCTGGCGGCGTGGCACGGCCGGCTCTTGAGCCGGCGCCGCTTCCTGCAGGGGCTGGCCGGCGGCTCGCTCGCGGCCCTGTTTCCCTGGACCGCTGCGGCGGCGCAGGAGGTGGACGAGGCCAGGTCCTGGCGGGTGCTCGACGCCGTGCAACGGCACCTGTTCCCCAGCGAGGCGGACGCCCCAGGCGCGCCGGAGATCGGGGCGCTCGATTATCTCCGCTTCATCCTCGACCACGACCCCGACAAGGCCGATGACCGCGCCTTCCTGCTGAAGGGCGCCGGCTGGCTGGAGGACATGGCGCAGCGGCTTGCCCAGGCGCCGTTTTTGCAGCTCGACGAGGCGCAACGCGAACGGGTGCTGCGCGAGGTCGAGCGCTCCGAGGCCGGCCAGAACTGGTTGTCGCTGATGCTGCTCTACCTGATCGAGGCCCTGCTGGCCGACCCGGCCTACGGCGGCAACCCGGACGGGATCGGCTGGCGCTGGCTGGCCCACACCCCCGGTTTTCCACACCCGCCGCCCGGCAAGCGCTACATGGAACTGCGGCGGCGATGACCGACTGTGACGTCTGCGTGATCGGCAGCGGTGCCGGCGGCGGCCCGGTCGCCTACACCCTGGCGCAGCAGGGCCGCTCGGTGGTGGTGCTGGAAAAGGGGCCCTGGCTCAGCGAGGCGGATTTCTACAAGGACGAGCTCGCCTGCTGCCGGCGTAGCGCCTACACGCCCAGCCTGAAGGACGAGCAGCACGTCATCGAGGCGCCCGGCGCGGAGGGCATCTGGACCGCCACGCCGACCTCCGAGTCGGGCTGGGACTTCTGGAACGGCAACTGCGTGGGCGGCTCGAGCAACTTCATGAGCGGCTTCTTCCACCGCCTGAAGCCGGTCGACTTCCGCCTGCGCTCCGAGTTCGGGCCGATCGCGGGCGCCAACATCGTCGACTGGCCGATCGCCTACACCGACCTGGAGCCCTATTACGACCGGGTGGAAAGGGTGGTCGGGGTGTCCGGCAGGCTGGAGCCGCACCGCAACATCGAGCCGCGCTCCAGCCCCGACTTCCCCTATCCGCCCACCGCCGAGCACGCCGTGGCCGGCTGGATCGACCAGGCCTGTGGCCAGCTCGGCTACCATGCCCTGAAGGTGCCGCGCGCCATCCTGAGCCAGCCGGCGCACGGCCGGCGGGCCTGCGAATACTCCGGCTACTGCGGCAGCTACGGCTGCTCCAGCGGCGCCAAGGGCAGCGCCCGCGCCGCCCTGCTCGACCAGGCGGTCGCCAGCGGCCGTTGCCAGATCCGGCCCCATGCCAAGGTGCACCGGCTGGTCAGCGATGCCAGAGGCCGGGTCGTGGCGGCGGAATACTACGACCGCGCCGGCCAGCGTCGGCGCGTCACCGCAAGAATCTTCGTGGTCGCCTGCCAGGCCATCGAGACTGCGCGCCTTTTGCTTGCCTCGACCGGCCCGCGTTTCCCCAAGGGCCTGGCCAACAACCACGGCCAGGTCGGTCGCAACCTGGTGTTCTCGGCCGGCGGCAGCGGCGGCGGCGACCTCGTCTACGGCGAGTTGACCGCGGCCAGGGCGGCCGAGTTGCGCGTCATGGGGCCGTTCGTCAACCGCGCCCTGGACGACTGGTACGTCATCGACGACCCGGCCATGCAGGGCGGCCGCGCCAAGGGCGGCCTGGTCGAGTTCATGCTCGGCCACCCCAACCCGATCGCCCGCGCCAGCGGGGCCCAGTGGGGCGAGGACGGCCTGGTCTGGGGCAGGCCCCTCAAGCGGCGGCTGGAGAACTGGTTCCGCGACAACCGCCGGATCGCCTTCGAGGTCTTCAACGACTGGCTGCCGATGGACGCGTGCTTCGTCGCCCTGGACAGCAAGGTCAGGGACCGCTGGGGCGATCCGGTGGCGCGGGTGCGCATCGGCCACCATGCCCACAACCTGGAGGTCGGCCGCTACCTGGCCGGCAGGGCCGAGCAGGTATTGCGGCAGATGGGTGCCCGCAACGTCAGCAGCAACATCGGCAGTGCGCCGCCACCCAACCTGGTCGCCGGCGGTTGCCGCTTCGGCCGCGACCCCGCCACCTCGGTGCTGGACCCGGACTGCCGCGCCCACGAGGTGAACAACCTCTACGTCAGCGATGGCAGCTTCATGCCCACCGGCGGCAGCGTGCCCTACACCTGGACCATCTACGCCAATTCATTCCGGGTGGCGGACCGCATACTGGCCGCCCTGTGACCGCGTCGCGCGGCGGGGCATGCCATCCGGTACGGATTCGCCTGCATGGCGCCACCATAGGTTTACAATCATCGATCGTTAGCGAGAGGAGCAGCACAATGGACCAGCAGGAATTATCCAAAGAACAGCAGATCATGCGCGCCATGCGCAAGACCCTGACCTCCATCGTGCGCGACTGCGCGCCCCGCGATGGCCAGCCCAGCCCTCTCGCCGAATCGACGGTGGAGAACATCCGCATGTGCCTGGGCCTGATCGCGACGCGCGAGGCGGAGCTGGCCGAGGCGCTCGGCCTGTCGCGCAACGAACGGCCGCACTACGTCGACGAGCCGTCCGCCGCCGAGGTGCTGCAGTTCGTCGCCCCGGCGGGCCGCAAGGACCATTGATGGCCGAGGCGATCACCAGCCTGATCGACGGTGACGCCAGTGGCATCGTGCGCACCGGGCCGGTGGTCATCTACTGCCCGGGCGGCCGCAATCGCAAACGCTTCCCGGACAACTGCGTGACCGCTTATCCCAGCGAGGCGGAGGCCCTGGCGGCGGCGCGGCCCGACGAGGGTCGCTATGCCGCCATCGCCAGCGGGCCGTCGCGTTCCTCCGAGGGGCTCTTCCTCTACTACCTGTTGCGCTGGCTGGACTGAAGGAGTCGCCATGAGTGACGCGCTCGACTATCTGATCAAGGTGCGAGGCGATGCCCTCGGCCACTACTTCAAGTTCCTCAAGGACGCCGGCAAGCACCTGGACCCCAAGACGCGCAACCTGATCTCGGTCATCACCAAGGTCGATGCCCAGACCGAGGCCGGCTTCCGTCAATACCTGACGCGCGCCTTGCGCGAGGGCTGCACCCCCATGGAGGTGGTGGACGCCCTGCTGATGGCCTTCCCGACCCTGGGCCTGGCCAAGATCGTCTGGGCGACCGAAATCCTGCTCGACATGGGGTTGCCCGAGTTTGCCCCCGAGCTGATCGCCGCCCAGCCTGGCTGGCACGAGGTGGCCGCGGTCGCCGAGCTGCCGGACGATGACGTGCGGCGCATCGACTGCGGCCCGCGCAGCGTGTTCGTCTACCGCAAGGAGGATGACTTCAAGGTCTTCGACTCCCACTGCCCGCACCAGGTGACCAATATTCCGCACCTGGCCCTGGAGGGCAGGACGCTGACCTGTCCCAAGCATCACTGGAAGTTCGACATCACCACCGGCCAGTGCATCGAGAAGGGCAAGCACCCGCTCAAGTCGTTTGCGACCCGGCTCGACGCCGGCGTCCTGTACGCCTGGTGGTGAGGGCTGAAACAACCGCTTACAACTTGCAACCGCTCGGCAATGGCTCGCTAACCGGCCGCTCCTAAAGTGGCAGCAACCACGGTGAATTCGCAGCGTGGCCTTAGCCAAAAGGAGCAAGTCATGAAAGCCAGCCTCAAGACCCTGATCGCCCTCTCCCTGCTGTCCGGTACCGTCGTCGCCGGCAGCGCTAGTGCCGACTTCGGCCGCGGCCAGCCCGGCTATGGCGGCTACGACGGCCGCGCGCCGCAGCAGTTCGAGCGCAAGGATGGCCCCGATTTCCGCCACGATGCGCGGCCCGACTACCGTTTCAACGACTGGCGCGTCGCCCGCCACGTCGACCAGATGCAGGCCGGGCAGCGCCAGCGCATCCTGCAGGGCCTGCGCAGCGGCCAACTCACCCAGAATGAGGCGGACCGCCTGCTGCAGGAGCAGCAGGATATCGAGCGCCTGCAGCGCAAGTACATGAGAGATGCCCGTCTCGCGCCGCACGAGCGGCAACGCCTGATGAGCGAGCTGGAAGAGGCCAGCCGCAACATCTGGCGCGAGCGGCACGACGCCCAGACCGGCTACGCACCCTGGTTCGCCTGGCGCTGAGCTAGTAGGCGGACTGCGCCCCGGCCCCCGCCACCCCGGCGAGGGCCGCCTGGGCGGCGGCCAGGCGGGCGATCGGCACGCGCGGACCGGAACAGGACACGTAGGTGAGTCCGATGCGGTGGCAGAAGTGGATCGAGGCGGGATGGCCGCCGTGCTCGCCGCAGATTCCCACATTCATGTCCGGCCGACGCTCGCGCCCCCACTGCACGGCCAGCTGCATGAGCTTGCCCACCCCCTTGGTGTCGAGCACCTCGAAGGGGTTGTCCTGCAGGATGCGGCTCTGGTTGTACATGGGCAGGAACTTGTTCTCGGCGTCCTCGCGCGAGAACGAGAAGGTCGCCTGGGTGAGGTCGTTGGTGCCGAAGGAGAAGAACTCCGCCTCCTCGGCCAGGTTCTCGGCGCGCAGGCAGGCGCGTACCACCTCGAGCATGGAGCCGAACTTGAACGATAGGGTGACGCCGTGGGTCTGCTCGACGTCGGCGCGGATCTCCTCCACCCAGTACTTCACCCGCATCAGTTCCTGCGCCGTGCAGACCTGCGGCACCATGATCTCCGGCTGCACCTCGACGCCGGCCTTCTGGCATTCCGCCGCCGCCTCCAGGATGGCGCGGATCTGCATGGAATAGATCTCCGGATAGGTCAGGCCCAGGCGCACGCCGCGATGGCCCAGCATGGGGTTGACCTCGAACAGGGCGCGCACCTTCCTGAGCATGGCCTCCTTCTTCTGGATCGCCTCGTCGATGAGGGCGGGGTCGGCCGGCAGGCGCACCTCGGGGTGGCGGTCGCGGGTGCGATACATGAAGTCGACCGCGTCGGCGAGAACCTGCATGCCCTGCACGGTGTCGCGCAGGTGGCGCAGGCGGTCGATTTCCTCGACCAGCTGGTTCTCCGACGGCAGGAATTCGTGGATGGGCGGGTCTAGCAGGCGCACGGTGACCGGGCGCGGCGCCATCGTCTTGAAGATGCCGACGAAGTCCTCACGCTGGATCGGCAGCAGCTTGTTGAGGGCGGCCTGGCGGTCGGCCGCCGTCTCGGCGACGATCATCTCGACCACGATGGGCAGCCGCTCGACGGTGTTGAACATGCGCTCGGTGCGGCACAGGCCGATGCCCATGGCGCCGAACCTGAGTGCACGCTCGGCGTCGTGCGGGGTGTCGGCGTTGGCCATCACCTTGAGGCGCGCCGCCTCGTCGGCCCAGCCCAACAGCGTAGCCAGCTCGGCGGAGAACTCGGCCTCGATCATCGCCACCTCGCCGAGGTAGACGTGGCCGCTGGTGCCGTCGAGGGTGATCACCGCGCCCTCGCCGAATACCTGGTCGCCGACCACGGCCTGGCGGCTGCGGACGTCGACGTGGATGCCCTCGGCCCCGGCCACGCAGGGCTTGCCCATGCCGCGTGCCACCACGGCGGCGTGCGAGGTCTTGCCACCGCGGCTGGTGAGGATGCCCTGGGCGGCGAAGAAGCCGTGGATGTCCTCCGGCTTGGTCTCCTCGCGCACCAGTATCACCCGCTCGCCGGCACGGCCCAGCCGCTCGGCGCGGTCGGCGTCGAACACCGCGATGCCGGTGGCGGCGCCCGGCGAGGCGGGCAGGCCGCGCGCCACGGACTTGGCCCTGGCCTTGGGGTCGAGACGGGGGAACAGAAGCTGCTCCAGCATCTCGGGCTGGATGCGCAGGAGGGCCTGGCGCTTGTCGATCAGGCCCTCGTCGACCATCTCTACCGAGGTGCGTACCAGGGCGGTGGCGTTCATCTTGCCGTTGCGGGTCTGCAGGCAGTAGAGGACGCCCTTCTCGATGGTGTACTCGTAGTCCTGCACCTCCCTGTAGTGGGCCTCCAGGCGGTTCCTCAGCTCGACCAGCTGGCGGTATAGCTCTGGCATCTCGCGCGCCATCTCGGTCACCGGCTTGGGCGTGCGGATGCCGGCCACCACGTCCTCGCCCTGGGCGTTGACCAGGTACTCGCCGAACATGACGTTCTCGCCGGAGCCCGGGTCGCGGGTGAAGCCGACCCCGGTGGCGGAGTCGTCGCCCATGTTGCCAAACACCATGGCCACCACGTTGACCGCGGTGCCGTTGGCCATCTCGGGGGTGATCCTGAACTCGCGCCGGTAGTCCACCGCGCGCTTGCCCAACCAGGAGTTGAACACCGCCTGGATGGCTATGCTGAGCTGCTGGTAGGGGTCAGCCGGGAAGGGCTGGCCGGTGTTGCGCTCGACCACGGCCAGGAAGCGGTCGACGATGTCGGCGAGGTGGGCGGCCGAGAGGCCGACGTCGTGCTTGACCCCGGCCTCCTGCTTGACCGCCTCGAACTCGGCGTCGAAGGCCTCGTCCGGCACCGATAGGGCGACCTTGCCGAACAACTGGATGAAGCGCCGGTAGGCGTCGTAGCCGAAGCGCTCGTTGCCGGTCTGGCGGATCAGCCCCTGCAGGGTGTCCCGGTTGAGGCCCAGGTTGAGTATGGTGTCCATCATGCCCGGCATCGACATGGCCGAGCCGGAACGCACCGAGACCAGGAGCGGATTGTCGCGCCCGCCGAAGGTCTTGCCGGTCCGCTCCTCGACCGCCGCCAGGTGCAGGCGGACCTGATCCATGCAGCCGTCGGGCAGGACATGGCCGTCCAGGTAGGCCAGGCAGGCCTCGGTGCTGATGACGAAGCCGGGCGGCACGTTGAGGCCGATCCGGGTCATCTCGCACAGGTTGGCACCCTTGCCGCCGAGCAGTCGCTTGTCCTTGCCGTCGCCCTCGGCGAAGGCGTACACCCATTTCTTGTCCATTTTTCCTCCCTACGTGCCGCTCAGCGGTCGCCGAAGCTGGCCCACCAGAGCAGGCCCATCACCGTCTTGCCCTCGTTGATGCGGCCGTCCTTCACCATCGCCATGGCCTCGCCGAACGGCACCCGCAGTATCTCCAGGAATTCGTCGTGGTCCAGGTTGTCGCCCTCGTGGCGGAGGTCGCGCGCCAGGAAGAACACCAGGCGTTCGTCCGAGTAGCCGATGCAGGGGTACTGGGTGTTGAGATAGCGCCACTCCTCGGCGATATAGCCGGTCTCCTCCAGCAGCTCGCGGCGGGCGCAGGCCAGCTCGGTCTCGTCGGGGTCGAACTTGCCGGCCGGCAGTTCGAGGAAATCGCGCCGCAGGGGATAGCGGTGCTGGCGTTCGAGCAGGATGTCGCCGTTGTCGAACAGGGGCAGGATCACCGCCGCGCCCGGGTGGACCAGGTATTCGCGCGTCGACTCCTTGCCGTTGGGCAGGCGCACGCGGTCCAGCTTGGCGTGCAGCAGGCGGCCCTGGTAGACGGTGGTGGATTCGAGGGTGTGTTCGGTGAGGTCGGCCGGCATCGCGTTGGGGATGAAAATCAAAGGCCCAGTATAGCGCCGGCTGACGGCGGACCGGTTCCGGCGTTAGGATGCGGGCTGCGTCCGCGCCGGGCCGGGGGAGGGCCGGCGCGGGTCCCGACCACCAAGGAGACCGTAATGCCCGATACGAAGATTCTGCTGGACGAGAGTGACATCCCCACCCACTGGTACAACGTTGTCGCCGACATGCCCAACAAGCCGGCGCCGCCCCTGGGACCGGACGGCAACCCGGTCGGCCCCGACAAGATGCTGGCCATCTTCCCCATGTCCCTGCTCGAGCAGGAGATGTCCGGCGAGCGCTGGCTGCCGATCCCCGAGCCGGTGCGCGAGGCCTACACGATGTGGCGGCCGAGTCCCCTGGTGCGCGCCCACCGCCTGGAGGCGCTGCTCGGCACCCCGGCGAAGATCTACTACAAGTACGAGGGCGTCTCGCCGGCCGGCTCGCACAAGCCCAACACCGCCATCCCGCAGGCCTGGTACAACCAGCAGGCCGGCATCAAGCGCATCTCCACCGAGACCGGCGCCGGCCAGTGGGGCTCGTCGATGGCCCTGGCCGGGCGCATGTTCGGCCTCGAGGTGCGGGTCTACATGGTCAATGTGAGCTACCAGCAAAAGCCCTTCCGCCGCTCCATGATGCATACCTGGGGCGCCGAGGTGTACGCCAGCCCGACCGACATGACCCAGGCCGGCCGCGATGCCCTGGCCAAGGATCCGAATTCGCCCGGCAGCCTGGGCATCGCCATCTCCGAGGCGGTGGAGGAGGCGGCCTCGCGCGCCGATACCAACTACGCCCTCGGCTCGGTGCTCAACCACGTCTGCCACCACCAGACCATCATCGGCCTGGAGGCCAAGAAGCAGTTCGACAAGGTGGGCGACTATCCGGACATGGTGTTCGCGGCCTGCGGTGGCGGCTCCAACTTCGCCGGCGCCGCCTTCCCCTTCTTCGCCGACAAGGCGGCCGGCGACAAGCGCGCCCAGAACATCCGCCTGGTGGCGGTCGAGCCCTCCTCCTGCCCGACCCTGACCAAGGGCGTCTACACTTACGACTACGGCGACGCCTCCGGCTACACGCCGCTGATGCAGATGTACACCCTCGGCCACGACTTCGTGCCGCCCGGCATCCACGCCGGCGGCCTGCGCTACCACGGTGATTCGCCGCTGGTGTCGCAGCTCCTGCATGAGGGCCTGATCGAGGCGGTGGCGGTGCCGCAGCTGGCCACCTTCGAGGCCGGAGTGCAGTTCGCCCAGGCCGAGGGCATCATCCCGGCGCCGGAATCCTGCCATGCCATCCGCGCCTGCATCGACGAGGCCCTGCGCTGCAAGGCCACCGGCGAGCCGAAGACCCTGTTCTTCAACCTGTCCGGCCACGGCCACTTCGACATGGCCTCCTACGACAAGTACTTCGCCGGCGAGCTGGAGGACTACGTCTATCCGGAGGAGGCCATCCATCAGGCCCTCGGCCACCTGCCCAAGTTCGGCTGAGCCGGATTTCGGCAACGAAAGAAAGGCCGCCTCCGAGGAGGCGGCCTTTTCATTGGCAGGCGCCGCGGTTCAGCGGATGCGCAGTTCCACGCGGCGGTTTTGTGCGCGACCAGCGGCCTTGGAGTTATTGGCGATAGGGGCGGATTCACCGTAGCCCTTTGCCGTCAGCCTGCCGGCATCGATGCCATGGCCGACGAAATAGTCCA
>JAQVJE010000004.1:0-26198 GCA_028695325.1 Gallionellaceae bacterium | reverse complement strand
CGCAGTTCCACGCGGCGGTTTTGTGCGCGACCAGCGGCCTTGGAGTTATTGGCGATAGGGGCGGATTCACCGTAGCCCTTTGCCGTCAGCCTGCCGGCATCGATGCCATGGCCGACGAAATAGTCCATGACCGACTTGGCTCGACGCTCGGAAAGAGACTGGTTATAGGCGTCGCTGGCGGTGCTGTCGGTATGGCCAGCCACTTCAACCTGAAGGTCCGGGTAGCGCTTCAGGGTGGCGACCATCTCGTCCAGTACGACGAGGGCATCGGCGCGCAGGATGGCGGAGTCGCTGGCGAAGTTGACGCCCTTGAGGACGATGGTGTCGAGCAGCGTACAGCCCTTGCCATCGACCTTGTCGCCAGCCGGGGTGGCTGGGCATTTGTCGAGGGCATCTACTATGCTGTCACCGTCTCCATCCATCTCGCAACCCTTGGCGTCGACCTGGCGACCGGCCGGGGTGGTCGGGCACTTGTCAAGGGCATCGACGACGCCGTCACCGTCTCCGTCCATCTCGCAACCCTTGGCGTCGACCCTGCGGCCAGCCGGGGTGTTGGAGCACTGGTCCTTGTCGTCGGTGACGCCGTCGCCGTCACTGTCCACAGGGGCTGGCGCCAGGGCGGTGGCTGCCGGTACGGTGGCCGCCGGTGCCGGTGACGTGATTGTAACTTGGGTCGTGGCCGGCTTCGGAGACGTGATCGTGACCTCAGTCGTGATCGGTGCCGCCGTCGGTGCCGCGGCCTGGGCCTTGCAGGCAGGGTCGAGGAGCTGTTTGCCGGGACAGCCGATGGTCTGATACAAGTCGTGCCCGACCGTGAGCTTGTCAGGACTGTTGGTGTTGCTGGGGTTGTAGTAGGGTGTTTCGGCATGGGCGGCAAAGGCGCCAGCGGCGAACAGGGCCAGGCCGAGCGCGGTCTGCATGTGGGTACGTTGCATGTTCATTCTCCTGTGCTGTTGATTATTGCGGCCCGCGCATTTTCCGGTACATGGCGTTGCCGTAGTGTCGGTGCGGTGGCGATCATGGTGTGGGCAGGTATGCGGCCTGACCCAGACATCTTAGTACATGATGATCTACCGTGTCTGGCAAGAAATAATTCGGCGTGAAAGAAATGCAAGCCGCCACTTCAGTCGGCGCTGCGGCCGCGCAGCGCCAGGTTGCGCGTTGTGGCGAACTCCAACATGCGGCTGATCGACCCGAGCGCGCGGGTGCCCACGGCGGGGTCGACGTGGACCTCATTGGCGCCGGTCTCCAGCACCGCGAGCAGGTTGCGCAGGCCGTTCATGGCCATCCAGGGGCAGTGCGCGCAGGACACGCAGGTGGCGCCGCGGCCGCCCGTGGGGGCTTCCAGCAGCAGCTTGCCCGGTGCCACCTCGCGCATTTTGTGGAAGATGCCGTTGTCAGTGGCGACGATGAAGGTGGGTTGCGGCAGGTCGCGCACGGCGTTGATGAGCTGGGTGGTGGAGCCCACCACGTCGGCCAGTTCAATCACCTCGGCGGGGGATTCCGGGTGTACCAGGATGGCGGCTTCCGGGTGCTCGCGCTTGAGCTCGCGGATACCGTCGGCCTTGAAACGCTCGTGCACCACGCAGGAGCCTTGCCAGAGCACCATGTCAGCACCGGTCTCCCGGCGCACGTAGTCGCCCAGGTAGCGGTCAGGCGCCCACAGTATCTTCTCGCCCCGCTCGGCCAGGTGCCGCACCACCGGCACGGCGATGCTGGAGGTGACCATCCAGTCGGCGCGCGCCTTCACGGCCGCCGAGGTGTTGGCGTACACCACTACGGTGCGGTCGGGGTGCTGGTCGCAGAACTCGGCGAAGTCGGAGGCCGGGCAGGACAGGTCCAGGGAGCATTCGGCGCCGAGGTCCGGCATCAGGACCCGTTTTTCCGGGTTGAGTATCTTGGCCGTCTCGCCCATGAAGCGTACCCCAGCCACCAGCAGGGTACGGGCCTTGGAGGCGTGGCCGAAGCGGGCCATCTCCAGGGAGTCGGAGACGCAGCCGCCGGTCTCCACGGCGAGGTCCTGGAGGTCGCCCGAGGTGTAGTAGTGGGCGAGCAGGATGGCGTCCTGCGCCTGCATCAGCCGTTTGATGCGGGCCTTGAGCTCGGTGCGTTCGGCCGCTTCGAGCTGTTCCTCGACCACGGGGGGGACGTCGGTGACGGGGCTGGCGGTGATGATGCGGGTCATGGCAATGTCAGGTGGCCGGCTGGTCCTTCATGGCGCGCCAGGCCATGAACAGGTAGTGCAGCATGGACCACAGGGTCAGGAAGGCGGCTAGGTCGAGCAGCCAGCGGCCCAGCCATTGGCTGCCGAGACCCAGCAGGGGGTCGTGGTAGAGCAGGAGCAGGATGGCCGCCATCTGCGCGGCGGTCTTCAGCTTGCCGATGTAGGACACCGCAACGCTGGCCGACTTGCCCTCCTTGGCCATCCATTCGCGCAGGGCCGAGATGGCGATCTCGCGGCCGATGATGATGAGCGAGGCGGCGACACCGGCGCGCTCCAGGTCGACCAGGACGATGAGGGCGGCCGCCACCATCAGCTTGTCGGCCACCGGGTCGAGGAAGGCGCCGAAGGCCGAGGTCTGGTCGAGGCGGCGCGCCAGCCAGCCATCCAGCCAGTCGGTCACCGAGGCGAGGGCGAAGATGCCGGTGGCGACGACGTTGACGAGGTGCGCCGGCAGCCAGCCGTCGGGCAGGTAGAACACCGCCACGAACAGCGGGATCAGCAGGATGCGCAGCCAGGTGAGGGCATTGGGCAGATTGGAGAACATGCTCGGCGGGGTGGCTAAGTGCCCTCAGTGTAATGCCCGGTAGAGCTTTTCCGCCAGTTCCCGGCTGATCCCCTCGACCTGGCAGAGTTCCTCGACGCCGGCCGACTGCACGCCGCGCAGGCCGCCGAAGGTCTGCAGGAGGCGCTGGCGCCGCTTCGCCCCGATGCCGGGGATGTCCTCCAGGGAGGAGGAGGTGCGCTTCTTCGCACGCTTGGCGCGGTGGCCGGTGATGGCGAAGCGGTGTGCCTCGTCGCGCACCTCCTGGATGAGGTGCAGGGCGGGGTGATCGGGCGGCAGACGCAGTGGCTCCTTCTCGTCCGGCAGGATGAGCTGCTCCAGGCCGGGCTTGCGCGCCTCGCCCTTGGCGACGCCCAGCATGGTCACCTGGTCGAGGCCCAGTTCGCCGAGCACGGCGAGGGCGACGTTGAGCTGGCCGCGGCCGCCGTCGATGAGGAGCAGGTCAGGCAGCCGGCCCTCGCCGCCGGCCAGCCTGGCGTAGCGCCGGGTCAGCGCCTCGCGCATGGCGTAGTAGTCGTCGCCCGGGGTCGGGTTGTCGATGTTGTAGCGGCGGTATTGCGATGCCTGCATGCCGCCCTCGTCGTAGACCACGCAGGACACCACGGTGGCCTCGCCGAGGGTGTGGCTGACGTCGAAGCACTCGATGCGCTGGATGTTGCCCTCGCCCAGCGCCTCGTTCAGGGCTGCCAGGCGTTGTTCCTGGCCGGCCCGCCGGCCTTCCCGCGCGATCAAGGCCAGCTCGGCGTTGTGCTCGGCCATGCGCAGCCAGTTGCGCCGTTCGCCGATCGGCCGGCCGACCACCTGCACCCGGTGGCCGGCCTCCTCCGTCAGCAGCCCTGCCATCCCCTCCAACTCGGTGCCCAACACCAGGAGCGCAGGCACCGGTCGGCCGGCGTAATGCTGGGAGAGGAAGGCCTCGAGGACCTGGGCCGGCTCGGCCGCCTCGGCGTTGCTGGGGAAGAACGCCTTGCCGCCGAGGTTGCGCCCGGCCCGGATCATCATCAGGTAGACGCAGGCGGCGGCGCCCTTCATGGCCAGGCCGACCACGTCGGCGTCCTGGGCGCCGCGGCTCTCGACGAACTGCTTCTCACGCACACGGGCCAGGGCCTGGACCTGGTCGCGGTAGAGCGCCGCCGCCTCGAAGCGCAGGTCGGCGGCGGCCGCCTCCATCCTGGCCATCAGGTCGGCCATCAACTCGTCGTCCTTGCCGGCCAGGAACTGGGTGGCGTGCTCGACGTCGCGGGCGTATTCCGCTGCCGACACCAGGCCGACGCAGGGGGCGCTGCAACGCTTGACCTGGTGCAGAAGGCAGGGCCGCGAGCGGTTGGCGAACACGCTGTCCTCGCAGGTGCGCAGGCGGAACACCTTCTGCAATATCTGCAGGCTCTCGCGCACCGCGAAGGAATTGGGGAACGGCCCGAAGGCGCGGTCACGCCGGTCCGGGGTGCCGCGGAAGTAGGCCAGGCGCGGATAGTCGTGGCCGGTCAGGAGCAGCCAGGGATAGGACTTGTCGTCCCGGAACAGGATGTTGTATTTGGGGTTGAGGCCCTTGATGAGGTTGTTTTCCAGCAGCAGGGCCTCGGATTCCGAGCGCGTGACCGTGACCTGGACGTCGCGGATCTGCTGCACCATCAGCCGGATGCGCGGCGACAGGTCGGATTTCTGGAAGTAGCTCGATACCCGCCGCTTCAGGTCGCGCGCCTTGCCGACGTAGAGCACCTCGCCGGCCTCGCCCAGCATGCGGTAGACGCCCGGCAGGGTGGGCAGGCCGGCCAGGATGGGGGCGGGGTCGAAGGGCGGCGGCGTGTCGCTCATGTTGCAAGGCTACTTGAATCGATGCCGCGGCTGAAGCCGCCGGGTGGCGTGCGGCTAGAGCATGACGAGGACGAGTATGCCGAGCACGATGAGGCCGATGCCGGCCATGACGACGTCTGGGTCCGGCTCCTTCAGCTGCTGGCGCACCTGCAGCTGCATGCGGTCGATCTCGATGGCCGGCTCGGCTGCCTGGCTGATGGTGATGGCGTATTCGCCGGCCTGGGCCTTCTGCATCAGCAGCAGGTGTTCGCGGAAGGATGGGTTGGAATCGGACACGTATTTCACCCCCAGGCTGAAGGCGAGGGGCTGGGCGGCCACGCCGTCGTGCGACAGGGTGGCGCTGTACTGGTCCCTGGGTGGCCGGTTCTCGTCCATGTTGGGCGAGAAATGCCCTTCGGCGACCAGGATCAGGCCGACCGGCGCCATCTCGGGCGCCAGCCTGAACGGCGCGGATTGCCAGGTGCGCGCCTGGGCGGGCTTCGCCGGGGCCGCTTCGAGGGTAATCAGGGCCGCCTCGCTGCCGGTGTAGAACTTGGCGTGGATCCAGTAGGCGGGACCCAGCACGAGGCCGCAGACGATGAGGGCGAGGGCGAGCATTTTCATGGCGATGCCGGTTTGGCTGCAAAGCGGCCGAGTATAGGCAGGATTGCCGGCCCGATCCATCCGCGTGCGCCGGACGGCTGCGGGCAGCGTGCGGCCGGCCTTGACGGGGGCCGAAAAAGCCGCCTTAATCGCCCGGATTCGCACCGTCGGCACTCATCCCATGAAGCAGAACGTCGTCTCCAGCATGGCCCTGTCCATACTCGGCATCATCGAGCATGTCGGCCTGGCCGTGATCACCATCGCCACGGTGATCGCCGGCATCGGCGAGGTACAGGTCATGATCGACGCCGGCCAGGTCACCCTGGCCGACCTGCTGCTGCTGTTCCTCTACCTGGAGATACTGGCCATGGTCGGGCTCTATTACCGGTCCGGCAAGCTGCCGGTGCGTTTTCCGATCTACATCGCCATCGTCGCCCTGGCCCGTTACCTGATCCTCGACATGAAGAACCTGGACCAGTGGCGCCTGCTCGGCGTGGCCGCCGCCATCCTGCTGCTCGCCGTGGCCGTGCTGGCGATCCGCTACGGCCATGCGCGCTACCCCTACGGCGACGGCGAATAGCCCCGACTAGAGATACCGATGAAATTCACCCCCGCGTCCTTCCGCGCCTGGAAGAACAAGAGCGTCACCCTGCTTGGCATGTCCGGCGTCGGCAAGACCTACCTGTCCGGCATGCTGCGCGGCCACGACTGGTTCCACTATTCCGGCGACTACCGCATCGGCAAGCGTTACCTGGACGAGCCCATCCTCGACCTGATCAAGCAGCAGGCCATGCAGGTGCCCTTCCTGAAGGATCTGCTGCGGCGCGACTGGATCGACATCCGCAACAACATCAAGATCGAGGACCTCGGCCCGGTGCTGGCTTTCGTCGGCAAGCTGGGCAACCCGGAACTGGGCGGCGTGCCGCTGGCCGACTTCCAGCGCCGCCAGGCGCAGTACCGTGACGCCGAGATCCAGGCCATGCTCGACGTCCCCGCCTTCATCCGCAAGGCCCACGACATCTACGGCTACGACCACTTCGTCAACGACGCCGGCGGCAGCCTGTGCGAGATGGACGACGACCGCGTCATCGACTGCCTGGCCCGGCACACCCTGATCCTGTACATCCAGGTCACCGATGCCGAAGAGGAGCAGAAGCTGATCGACCGCGCGGTGTCCGATCCCAAGCCGCTCTATTACCGGCCCGCCTTCCTGCAGGAGCAGCTGGCCCTCTATCTGGAGGAGGCCGGTCTCGAATATGCCGCCGAGATCAACCCCGACGCCTTTGCCCGCTGGGTCTTCCCGCGCCTGTTCCGCTCCCGCATCCCGCGCTACGAGGCGATCGCCGGCCCGCACGGCTACACGGTGACTTCGCGCGAGGTGGCCCGGGTGCGCGACGAGACCGACTTCATGGCCCTCCTGGAGACGGCCATCGCGAGAAAAGCGGTGACAAAGTGACGAGTGACACGCGATGCCATTGGTAGCCCATAACGACCTGCCCACCTTCGCCCGCCTCAAGGCGGAAGGCGTCACCGTGCTGTCGGCGCAACGGGCCGATACCCAGGTGATCCGCGAGCTGCACATCGGCCTCCTGAACATGATGCCGGACGCCGCCCTGGCGGCCACCGAACGGCAGTTCTTCCGCCTGGTCGGCGAGGCCAACCCGATCGCCCAGTTCTGGGTGCATCCCTTCACCCTGCCGGAACTCGAGCGCGGCCCCGAAGCCCAGGCCCACATCGACCGCTACTACGAGCCGATCGAGCGGATCATGGCCGACGGCCTCGACGCCCTCATCATCACCGGTGCCAACGTCGCCGGCAACGACCTCTCGCAAGAGCCCTTCTGGGACCCGCTGCGCCGGGTGATCGACTGGGCCTGGGCCAATGTCACCACCACCCTGTGCTCCTGCCTGACCACCCACGCGGTGCTGCACGCCTGCTATGGCCAGCGCCGCATCCGGCGGCCGGAAAAGGTGTGGGGAGTGTTCGAGCACCGCGTGGTCGACAAGCGCCACCCCCTGGTGGCCGACGTCAACACCCGCTTCGACGTGCCGCACTCGCGCTGGAACTGCATCACCGCCGAGCAATTCGAGACCGCCGGCCTGCACGTCCTGGTCGAGAGCGAGGAGGCCGGCGTGCACCTCGCCACCAGCGCCGACGGCTTCCGCCAGGTATTCTTCCAGGGCCATCCGGAATACGACACCATCTCGCTGCTGAAGGAATACAAGCGCGACCTGCTCCTCTACGGCAAGGGCCACTTCAAGCAGCCGCCGCCCTTCCCGCGCCACTACTTCGGCGCTCAGGAGCAGGCCGTCCTGAACGAGTACCGCGGCCGCATGGAGACGGCCATGGCCAAGGGCGAGCCCCTGCCCGAGTTCCCCGAGGCGCTGGTGGCCGCCCGCCTCGACAACACCTGGCACGACACCGCCGAGGCGGTGGTGGCCAACTGGCTCGGCCTCATGTACCAGGTCACCCACGCCGAGCGCGGCCTGCCGTTCATGGACGGCATCGACCCGGACAACCCGCTCGGTCTGTGATCCCTGTCTAGTGCGGCAGCGTCGCGGCCGCCGGCGGCGCGGCCGGCCGTTCCTTGTGCGGCGTGTGCGGGTGCCAGCCCACCACCGCCAGCATGATGAAGAAGCCGATCACGTAGCCGACCGCCACGTGCCAGCCGTTCTTCAACCAGGCGCCCACCGAGCGGGCCTCGGGGAAGATGTTGGACAGCGCCACCCCGGCCGAGGAGCCGAACCAGATCATGGAGCCGCCGAAACCCACTGCGTAGGCCAGCACGCCCCAGTCGTAGCCGCCCTGGGTGAGGGCGAGGGCGGTGAGCGGGATGTTGTCGAACACCGCCGAGACGAAGCCGAGGCCAAGCGCGGTCTGCCAGGCCGCGGCGGGCAGTTTCTCGACCGGCATCATGGAGGCGCACAGGACCAGGGAGAGCAGGAACACGCTGCCCTTGAAGGCCTCCGGCAACAGGCTCCATTGAGGCCGCTTCAGTGGCGCGGCGGCCAGCAGGGCGACCCAGACCGCGACGCCGAGGAAGGGGAAAGCGTCCGCGATCTCCGGGTAGTGGGTGTTGACGGTGACGTTGGTGGCGATGGCGGCCGCCAGGATGAAACCGACCACGGCGACGCGCAGCCAGTCGACGCGGGCGTAGGGCGAGGTGTCCCGGTGGATCGGCGCATGGCCGGCCTGCTGCCTGGCGGCGATGACGCCGAACACCAGCAGGGCCGGGATGGCGGCGGCATAGGCGTGCAGCACGTCGAGGGGGCTGACGCCGTCGATCCACATCATGGTGGTGGTGGTGTCGCCCACCACCGAGCCGGCGCCGCCGGCGTTGGAGGCGGCGACGATGGCGGCGAGGTAGCCGATGTGCACCTTGCGGCGGAACACCGTGGCGGCGATGGTGGCGCCGATCAGGGCGGCGGCGATGTTGTCCAGGAAGGACGACAGCACGAACACCATGACCAGGAGCACGAAGCCGCCCTTCCAGTCGTCCGGCAGGTAGCGCGGCAGCACCTCGGGCACGCCCGATTCCTCGAAGTGGCGGGCCAGCAGGGCGAAGCCGAGCAGCAGCCCCAGCAGGTTGACGATGGTCACCCATTCGTGGCCCAGGTGGGCGGCCAGGCCGTCCAGGCCGGGCACGCCGTGGAAGCCGGTGAGGCCGAGCTTGTACAGGGTGATCACGGTCAGGCCGGTCAGGGCGACGTAGAGGGTGTGGTGGTGGAACAGGGCGACGCCGAGCAGGGTGAGGGCGAACAGGATGAAGTCGACCGGGATGCCGAGCACCTCGGGGCCGCCGGCGGCCAGGGCGCACGAGGGCGCGAGCAGCAGGTAAGCGAGCAGGATGGAGCGGGTCATTTTGGCTATGTTGAAAACAGGGTCGAATGAGGCGGGATTCTAGCCATGGCCGTTCCGGCTCGGCTTAAAATGGATCAAATATATTTATTAAATAGGGTGACATCATGCTGAAACTGCTCGTACCCGTCGACGGTTCCGACCACGCCAGGCGCGCCCTCGACCATGCCCTTCACCTGTGCGTCGGCCAGTGCGCCGCCGAACTGCACCTGATCAACGTGCAGGAACCCATCGTCGACTGGGAGGTGCGCCGTTTCCTGCGCGAGGAGGAGATCGACAAGATGCTGCACGACAAGGCCGAGGCGGTGCTGGCCGAGGCCGCGGCCCAGGTCGAGGCGGTCGGCTGCCGGGTCGAGCGCCACGTCGCCATCGCCGAGATCGCCCAGGCCATCGCCGACCAGGCCAAGGCCCTCGGCTGCGACCAGATCGTCATGGGCACCCACGGTCACGGCGCCTTCAAGGGCCTGCTGCTGGGCTCGGTGTCCACCAAGGTGCTGCACCTGGTCGATATCCCGGTCACCCTGGTCAAGTAGGTCGTGCACGCGCTGCCGATCCAGCAGCGCATCGACTGGCTGTTCGACCTCGCCCGCCGGCACGCCGCGGAGTTCTCCAGCCCGGAGAGCTTCCTCGCCCGCAAGCGCTACCTGGCCGAGCACCCCGCTGCCATGCTGGTGCTCAAGTGCATGGACGGCCGCATCAACATCCCCATCGCCACCAACACCCCGACCGGCATCATCCAGCCCTTCCGCAACCGCGGCGGCATGTTCAACCTGGGCTGGCCGCACCTGGGCGAGACACTGGTGGACGCGGTCGGCAAGGTGGTAGCCCAGGGCCGCCGGGTGCTGGTGATGATCACCTACCACTATTCCAGGGGCGATCCCAGGCGCGGTTGCGCCGGCTTCAACTATGACACCGAGGCCGCACGCCGCCACACAGAGGGGATCAAGGCGGAGGTGGAGGCCATCTTCGGGCGCGGTCACGGCACCGTCTACCCGCTGGTGTGCGGCTTCGAGACCGACGAGGACGCCCTGGTGCTCCACGGCGACCACAGCGCCGCGCTGGACATGGCTGCCGCGACGACCTGCCGCAGCGCCTTGCCACCCTGCTGCCGGACATGCCCGAGCGGGTGCGCGCCGACCTCCTGCCCCCGCTCTACGGCAACCTCGACCACATCGCCGAGATGCGCGCCACGCCGCGCGCCCTCGACATCGAGCACCGCGAATGGATGATCTGCGTCGGGCGCGGTTGCGACTGGCTGCACATGCCCAACCTGGCCCTCATCATCGGCCCCTACAGCCCGGATCTCGCCGACCCCATCCGCAAGGCGGCCGGCATCATCGAGTCCAACATGTGCAACGGGCGCATCCCCGACGACGGCTTCCTGCTGCTGGCCTCATCGCCCTATGACGAGATCGGCGTCGACCGCCGGTGCGGACCCCCGCAGGTCTGCTAGCAGGCCGGCACGGCCTGGCTGTATTGGCTCAAGGGCTGGACCATGGTCTTGCCCTCGACGGGTTGGCGATAGCCGCCGGGGCCGTACCGGGCGATCAGGTCGCGCTTGTAGGTGGTGAAGAAACGCTTGATGTAATCCATGCCCATGATGCCGTCCGCAGCCAGTTCGTCACTCACCGGGTCATAGGCCAGGCGGACGGGCAGGAGTGGGAAGGTGGCCGGGCCGCTAAGTGGCTTGGCACCCTGGGCGGGATCGAACACGCTGGCGTGGGCACAGCAGACGATGCGCTTGGGGGCGCCGGCGATCTCGCTGCCCGCGGCAGCGAAGCGCAGGTAGCTGACTTCCTGTTGCGGATAGCTCATCTGGTGCGTGCAGATGGCCACGAAGGCGACGTACTGGCCATGCGGGCCGACGCCGCCGGCATAGTCGTAAGACTCGGTCTCGCCGGCCAACTTGGTCATCGCCTTGCCGGAATCCTTGCCCAGGTTGATCAGGAAGCAGGGCACGCCGGCGACCGGGTAGGAGAACACCATGGCCTCATCGGTTGGGATTTCCGATGCCTTGAGCGGGATGCCTATCTTGTTGACCAGCTTGGCGGTGGGAAAAGACTCGAACCCCCCCGCCAGCACCAGGTTGTTCCAGTTGGCCATGGCCAGGCCGGCGCTGCCGGCACAGATCTTCACGAAATCACGTCTATCCACTCGATCTCTCCAGAAAAAAAGGCCGCCCGTGGAGGCGGGCGGCCAGGCAAGACTCGCAGTTACGCCTCGAACATGTCGCGGTACATGCCGCGGGCCCACTCCAGGGTGGCCTTGCCCTTGGCACCGTCGCGGTTCTCGAACAGCTTGGTGTCGGGGGAGAAGCCGCCCACGGCGGTACCTTCCTTGTTCAGGACATAGCCGGCATCGACGCTGATGGCCTCCATCGGGTTGGCGCTGACCATGGAGTAGCAGATGGTGCGCGGGCTGACCCAGGCGAACTCCTTGCCCTGGGCGCGGGCGGCCAGCACCTTGGCGACGTACTTGCCCTCGGTGTTGGCGGTGTTGGCGCTCTTGGAGTAGGGGTGCGGGCGGGCGTCGCCGGCCACGAAGACCCGGTCGTCGCCGGCGATGCTGTAGCGCAGCTGGTCGATGGCGGCCTCCTTCTGGCCGCTTTTCGGGTCCATCAGGCCGAGCTGCTCGATCAGGGTGGAAGCGCGGATGTTAGCGTAGATGGCGGCGTCGTCGAACGGGATGGAGTCGAACTCGGTCTTGATCACCCGCTTCTCTACGTCGACGCCGAACACCGCGGAGGACGGCTTGTACTCAATGATGCCCTTGTACAGCTCGTTGAAGGCACTGTGGAAGCCGGCGGCCTTGATGGTGATGTCCGGGTTGGCGTCGAGCACCAGGACCTTGCCCTTGATCTTGTTCTTCTTGAACACCGAGGCGACCATGCAGGCGCGCTCGTAGGGGCCGGGCAGACAGCGGTAGTTGCCGGACGGCACGGTCTGGACGAAGGTGCCACCTTCGAATTCCTGGATCTTGCGGCGGATGGTGACGTGCTCGGTGGGGGAGATGAAGCCGCCCGGGAAGGTCTGGCGCAGGGCCGCCTTGGCGCCGGCATCCTTGACCCCGATCTTGTCATAGTCGTAGGAGATGCCGGGGGCGACGACCAGGAAGTCGTAGGCGATGTCGCCCTCGCTGGTGACCAGGGTGCGGCTGGCGCGGTCGAGGCCGGTGACGGTGGCGTTGAAGTAGGTGTACTTGTTGTTACGGGCGGCATCGAGGAAGCTGTGGTCGGCCAGGAACTCCAGGTCGATCAGGCCGGCGTACCACATGTTGCTGGAAAAGCAGGACGAATACATGTCGCGCTTCTCAACCAGGACCACGTCGAAGGCCGGGTATTCCTTCTTGGCGTACTTGGCGATGGTCAGGCCGGCGGTGCCGCCGCCGACGATGACCAGGCGCGGGCCCTTGGCCGGCGGCAGGGCCGCCTTCATGCCGGTGGCGACAGCCGCCGACTTGGCCTCGGGACCGGCCATCGCGGAGCCGGTGATGCCGGTGGCGCAGCCTGCCGTGCCGGCGGCCAGCATGGCGCCGCCCATCTTCAGGAAATTCCGCCGATCGAGTTGCTCGCTCATGAGTCATGTCTCCTCTTCAGGTGAAAAAATCACTGGCGCGCGGATGCACCGGTGATTCCGGTTTGCGTCGTGGCGACGATGGCCACTCTGCGGGACACGAAGATCCTACAGGCAGTAGGGTCAAGGCCCGGTCGTGGCAGGGTGAAGGGGAGGTGAAGACGCGCCGTCAGGACGCGAAAACCAGCGCCGCGGTGGTGCCGGAACCGGCCTGGCTGTCGATCTCGATGCGCCAGCCATGCAGGTCGCAGATGCGCTTGACCAGGGACAGGCCGATGCCGGCGCCGTCCGAGTCGCCGCCCCGGAAATGGCGCCGGAAGACCTGCTCCAGTTCGCCCTCGGCGATGCCGCGCCCCTGGTCGCTGACCAGCAGGCGGTTGTCTTCCAGGCGGACCCGGATGCGGTCCGAACCGGCGTGCCGGAGAGCGTTGTCGATCAGATTGTCGACCACCACCGTGGCGAGGGCTCGTTCCACCGGGACGAGGATGTCCTGGTCCAAGGCCAGGTCGATCTCCACAGGTTGCCCTTCCATCAGGCCGAGGTGCTTGGCGACGGAGTCGTGCACGACCTGTGCGATCGAGCATTGCTGCGGTACGTCTGTTTGCTGGTTCTGTTCGCGGGCCAGGTGCAGGAGGGCGCTGGTGAGGTCGGCCATGTCGTGGCTGGCGCGCTCGATGCGGCCGACGCGCTCGCGCTGGCCGCGGCTCAGGCCGTCGTCGCCCTCCAGCACCTCGACGGCGCCGCGGATGATCGCCAGGGGGGTACGCAGCTCGTGGCTGACGTCGGCGGTGAAGGCGCGCTCCCTTTCAACACAGTCGCGGATACGGGTCAGGCAACGGTCGAAGGTATGGGACAGCTCATCGATTTCGTCGTGGCCAGGACTGGAGGTCGCAGGCTGGCATGGTCCGGCCGGCTCCAGTGCAGCCACCCGTGCCGCCAGGTCGGTGACCGGAGCTACCACATGGCGCGCCAGCAAGAAGCCGCCCAGGGCAGACAGGCCGGCCATGATGGCGACGCCGGCCAGCAGAGCGGAGAGGAAATGGCGTTCCCGCTCCAGGTGCAGTGTTTCGTTGTACAAGAAGGCGTAGCGGTGGCCGTCGCGATCCACGACACGGACCAGATAGGCGAAGCCGTCCACCTCCATGGCGTGGTCGCCGGGTCCCAGATCGGTCAGGGCCGGTGGTGTGGCGCGCTCGGGGTCTTCCACTCCGAGGACGTAGCCGCCCAGAGTCAGGGTGGCGGGCAGCATGGCCTGGGGGTTGCGCGCCAGGCGGGTGAAATAGTCCTGTATCTCCGCCTGCAGGGTCTCGTACATCAGGCGCTGGCCGAGATCGTGCACGGCCAGGTAGATACCCACCGTCAGGACCAGGCTGACCAGGGCGCCGAAACCGGCGAAGTTGAGGGCGACACGGACGCGCAGGCTACGCCGCCGCATGACCGGCGATCTGGTAGCCGATGCCGCGCAGCGTGCGCAGGAGGGGCGTCTCCGCGGGGCGGTCGATGGCGCTGCGGAGGACATACAGGTGTGCCTTGAGCGCGTCGCTGTCGGGCGGGTGGTTGCCCCACACCGCCGCCTCCAATTCCTGCTTGGGCACCACCCGCGGCGAGGCGCGCATGAGTACCTCCAGCAGCTTGAGTGGGATGGGCGGCAGGTCGATGCGGCGTTCGCCGCGGCTGACCCGGAAGGTGGCGACATCGAAGCAGAGATCGTCGACGCGCAAGGCCTGGCTCAGCCCCTGGTTCTGGGCTCGCCGGGCGATGGTCTGGAGGCGTGCCTCCACCTCGCGCAGGGCATAGGGCTTGACCACGTAGTCGTCGGCGCCCGCTTCCAGGCCGGCGATCTTGTCGTCCAGGGCGTCGCGTGCGGTGAGCATGAGCACCGGCGTGTGCTTGCCAGCAACGCCGCGCAGCTTGCGGCACAGGGTGAGGCCGTCCATGCCGGGCAGCATGAGGTCGAGGACGATGGCGTCGTAGTCGTGGGTGAGCGCCAGGTGCAGGCCGCTGATGCCGTCGCCGGCCACATCGACGACGTGGCCGCGCGGCGACAGGTAGTCGGTCAGGTTGGCAGCGATGTCGCGGTTGTCTTCGATGATCAGCAGGCGCATGGTCGAATTCTTACCCGAATGCCGGCAAAATGGCAGCCTGGCGGGTGCCGTTTATCCACTCATGCCCGCTCGCTGCCGTCATTGAGGCGTGCCGGGCCGGACTTGGCGATCAAGACCGGCCACTCGGCGGCACCGATCAGGCGGTCGGTGGGGCTGCCCGGCAGCAGGCGGTTGAGGCCGCCCTGGCGGCGGCCGAGGATGACGAGGTCGGCGCCGGTCGCCCGCGCGGTGTCGATGAGGGCCTGGGCCGGCGCGGCGGCGACCGTGCGCGCCTCGGCCTCGACCCCCTCCAGCCTGAGCGCGGCGACGGCGGCCGCGGCCAGTTCGGTCAGCACTGGCGCCGACGGGCTGCCCTCCTTCACCGCGGTGACCAGGGTGACCGGTACCTTGATGGCCTTGGCCAGCTGCTCCGCCATCTCGACGGCCGGCTGGCTGGACGGATTGGCGTCGAAGCCGACCAGGATGCGGCGGCGGCAGGGTCCGGCGTCCTTCGGCACCACGAGCACGTGGCCGGGTGCCTCGTCGATGATGCGGGCGGCGTGCGCCCCGGTCTTGCGCTCGGCGGCCCCCTTCGGCGGCGTGCGGCCGATCACCAGGAGCTGGCAGTCGGCGGCGTCGGCGGCCTCGATCACGGCGCGGATGGGGTCTGCCGCCTGGCGCACGATGTCCTTGCACTGCACCCCCAGGGCCTGGGCCTCCGCGCGCACCAGGGCCAGGCGCTGTTCGGCCCGCTCCGGCTCGGCGTCGAGGGCGGTCACGGTCATCACGTCCAGGGTCACGCCCAGGCGCCGGGCGAGGTCGAGGGCGACGGCGCGCGGGCCGCGGCTGTACTCGGAGCCGTCGTTGGCGAACATCAGGCGCAGGCGGCGGTCGCCGTCGGGCAGCAGGTCGCCGTGGCATTCCCTGAAGATGCGTGCCCGGCACGAGCGGCAGATGTCAGGGTCGAGGGTCCAGTACAGGGCGCCGGTGATGTTGGAGCCGGCCGGGAAGAAGCCGCCCTCGCCGATGTCCTTGAGGTATTCGCCCTGGCGCAGGAACTGGCGCACCGAGTCCTGCAGGCGCCAGAAATACAGGCCGCCGCCCAGGCGCCGGCGCCGGCGAGCCTCCTGGGCCAGCATGCCGGCACCGGCGACGTCGACGAAGTTGATGGCGGGGGCGACCAGGACCGCGGTCTTGTGCTGCGGGTTGTCCTCGTCGATCTGCTGCAGGGCGCGCTGGATGTGGTCGACGGCGCCGAAGTAGATGGAACCGTGCACCCGGACGAAGCGGATCTGCGGGCATTCCGGCTGGCCCTTGGCATCGACGAAGCGCAGGGCGGCGCCTTCGCCGACCGGTACCACCGGCGAGAGCTCTGGCCGCGATGTGCGGTACAGGTAGATGACCAGGGACAGCAGCACCCCGGCCAGGATGCCTTCCTCCAGGTTGACCAGGGTGCCGATCAGGGTCACCCAGAGGATGGCGGTCTCTGGCTTGCTGGTGGACCAGATGGCCCGGATGTGGTGGAAGTCGATCAGGCCCCAGGCGACCAGGAACAGGATACCGGCCATGGCGGCATTGGGCAGGTAGGCGGCCAGCGGCGCCACCAGGAGCAGGATGACGATGAGGAAGCCGGAGGCGAACACGGTGGCCAGCGGCGTGCGCGCGCCGGCCTCGTAGTTGACGCCGCTGCGGTTGAACGAGCCGGACGAGGCGTAGGCGGAGAAGAAGCTGCCGATCAGGTTCGAGAGGCCCTGGCCGACGAACTCCTGGTTGCCGTCGATGCGTTGCTCGGAGCGGGTGGCGATGGCGCGCGAGATGGAGGCCGCCTCGGTCAGGGCCAGCATGGTGATGACCAGGGCCGGCATGGCGACCTGGCTGATAGCGGAGAGGGAGAAGTCGGGCAGCGACAGCGGCGGCAGGCCGGAGGCCAGGGCGCCGACGGTCCTGATGCCGGTGACGTTCTGGCTGAGCAAGGCGTTGAGGGCCGCCGCGACCAGGCTGCCGACGATCATGGCGGCGATCATGTAGGGGAATCGCGGGATGTAGCGCCGGGCCAGCAGGCCGGCGACCAGGGTCAGCGCGCCCACCGCGGTGACGTAGGGGTTGATGGCGCCGATCTGCAGCCAGAACTGGTGCAGGATCTCGTAGAACGGCAGGCCGCGCGGGATATTGAGGCCGAAGAAGTTCTTGATCTGGCTGGCCGCGATGAGCACCGCGGCGCCGGCGGTGAAGCCGATCACCACGGTGTGGGAGATGAAGTTGACCAGGGTGCCCAGGCGCGCCAGGCCGAGGATGAGCTGGTAGAGGCCGACCAGGAAGGTGAGGGTGAGGGCGAGGCGGATGTACTGCTCGGTGCCCGGCTCGGCGAGTCCGTGCAGCGCGGCGAACAGGGCGATGGAGATGGCCGTGGTGGGGCCCGAGACCAGGTGCCAGGAGGAGCCGAACAGGGCCGCGATCACCGCCGGCACCATGGCGGCGTAGAGGCCGTACTCCGGCGGCAGGCCGGCGATGGTGGCGAAGGCGACCCCCTGGGGCAGGACGATCATGGCACCGGTGAGGCCGGCCATGGCGTCGTCCTTGAGGGCGGCGCGGGTGACGTTGGGCCACCACTGCAGGAAGGGCAGGAAGGGACGGAGCCAGGCTGGTTGGCGGGTCACGGCATCCCTTTACGTAGTCGGGGCGGTGTCGGCCCCGGCGGGCGCAGCCAGGCGGGCGACCAGCACCTTGTCGACCCGGTTCCTGTCCATGTCGACCACCTCGAAGCGCCAGTCCTGCCATTCGAAATAGTCGGCCACCGCCGGCATGCGCTCGAGCATGTGCATGACGAAGCCGCCCAGGGTGTTGTAGGCGTTTTCCTCCTCGCCGGGCAGGTCGGCGTCGATATCCAGGGCCGACTTCAGGCGCTCCACGGCAATGCCGCCGTCCACCAGCCAGGAGCCGTCCTCGCGCTGGACCATGTCCTGTTCCTCGGCGGTGTCCGAGGAGGGCACGTCGCCGACGATGGCGGTGAGCACGTCGGTGAGTGTTACCAGGCCTTCGATCTCGCCGTATTCGTCGACGATCAGGGCCAGGTGGGTTCGGGCGCGCCGGAAGTTCTCCATCAGCTGGGTGGTGGTCACGCTCTCCGGCACGTAGAGCGGTTGGCTTAGGCAGGCCTCGATGTCGAGCCTGGCGCCGGTCAGTGCGGTCGGCAGCAGGTCGGCGGTGCGCAGGATGCCGGCGACGTGATCGAGGCCGTCCCGGCACACCACGATGCGCTCGAAGGGGCAGTCGGCCAGCTGGCGGCGGACCTCCGCTTCCGGCTCGGCCAGGTCGAGGACGAACATGTCGCTGCGGTGGGTCATGATGGCGCCCACCCGGAGGTCGTCCAGGCGCAGGACGTTGGAGACGATCTCCTGCTCGCTCTCGTGGAAGATGCCGGCCTCGGCGCCCTGTTCCATGAGCACGTTGATCTCGTCGTCGGTGACCGGCGGTTCGTCCTTGCGGCGCGCACCCATGATGCGCAGGATCAGCGCCGACGACGAGGACAGCAGCCAGACCAGGGGCCGGGCCGCGCTCGCCAGGGTGTTCATCGGCCGCGCCACCAGGGAGGCGATCGCCTCGGGGGCGAGGAGGCCGAGCCGCTTGGGCACCAGTTCGCCCACCACCACCGAGAAGTAGGTCAGGCCGATCACCACCGCGGTCAGGGCGAGGGTGCGGGCGTAGGGTTCAAGCAGGGGAACCTGGACCAGCCAGGCGGCCAGCGGGTCGGCCAGGGCGGCCTCGCCGATGGCGCCGCTCAGGATGCCCACCGAGGTGATGCCGACCTGGATGGTGGACAGGAAGTTGGACGGTTCGTTGTGCAGGGCCAGGGCCGAGTGGGCGCCCGGGCTGCCGTCGTCGGCCAGGCGCTGCAGGCGGGCCTTGCGGGCCGAGACTACGGCGATCTCGGACATGGCGAAGACGCCGTTGAGCAGGATCAGGAACAGCAGTAAGGCTAGGTCCATCGGGTAGCCGCCCAGCGCGATCAAGCGCGCGGCCCTGGGGTTGATCTGGCGGCGATTCTAGCATCGCCGTACCCGACAACTCGCTGTGGCAAACCCCGGTACCCCGCCGCGGGGACGGATTACGCGACCATGACGGCAGTCAGTCTCCCGTCGGGCCAATCCTCATGGTTTCGATCTTGCGGTACAGCGTGCGTACGCCGATACCCAGCCGCCGGGCGGCCTCGACCTTGTTGCCGCCGGTCGCCAGCAGGGTCTCGGCAATGGCCCGCCGTTCCAGTTCGGCCAGCATGCCGGTGCGCGGCAGGTCTCCATCTCCGGCGGCGAGCAGGTGGTCAGGCACGCCGTCCATGCTGAGGCGGCCATCGCGGCTGGTCACCACCATGCTTTCCAGGCAGTTCATCAGTTCGCGTACGTTGCCCGGCCACGGGTGGCCCTCCAGGAGGCGCATGACCTCGTCGTCGATGGCGTCGACCGGGCGGCCATGGATCTTGCCGAAGTGGGCGACGAAGCGTTCGACCAGGGGGGCGATGTCTTCCCGCCGCGTCCGCAAGGGCGGCAACACGATGCGCACGACGCGCAGGCGGTAATACAGATCCTCCCGGAACAGGCCGCGTGTCACCCGGTCGGCGAGGTCGCGGTGGGTGGCCGAGACGATGCGGACGTCGACCCTGTGGGTCCGGTTGCCACCCACCCGCTCGAAGGTGCGTTCCTGCAGGAAGCGCAGCAGCTTCACCTGTGCTGGCGCCGGCAGGTCGCCGATCTCGTCGAGGAACAGGGTGCCGCCGTCGGCCAGCTCGAAGCGCCCCTTGCGCGTGGCCAGGGCGCCGGTGAAGGCGCCGCGCTCATGGCCGAACAGCTCAGATTCCAGCAGTCCCTCGGCGAAGGCGGCGCAGTTCACCTTGACCAGGGGTGCATCGGCGCGCGGGCTCTGCTCGTGGATGTGGTGGGCGACCAGTTCCTTGCCGGTTCCGCTCTCGCCCTCGATCAGCACGCTGGCGTCGGTGGGAGCGACCTGCTCCACCAGGTCGAGGACCCTGCGCATGGTGGCGGAGCGGGCCACCGGTTCGGTCGCCGCGCGGCTCTCCCGCAGGCGGCGCCTGAGGCGGGCGTTCTCCGCACGCAGCGCGCGCGCCTCCAGCGCCTTGTCCAGCAGCAGCGCCAGGCGGTCCAGGTGGATCGGCTTGGTGACGTAGTCGTGCGCGCCCAGCTGCATGGCCCGCACGGCAGACTCCACGGTGGCGTGGCCGGTGACGAAGATCGTCGCAGGCGGGTCCTCCAGGTCGGCGAGCCGTTCCATCAAGGCGAGGCCGTCCATGTCCGGCATCTGGAGGTCGGACAGCACGAGGTCGACGCGCCCGGCCGCCAGGCAGGCCAGAGCCTCGACGCCGTTGCGCGCGATCAGCACACGGTAGGTGTCGGCGAAGGCGCCGGCCAGGGTCTCACGGGTCAGCTTGTCGTCATCGACGATCAGCAGTGTTGCCGCCATGTCATGCCTCCGGCGCCGGCAGGCGCAGGGTGAATTCGGTGCCTTCGCCGGACTGGCTGCGGCAGGCGATGCGGCCGCCGTGGTCCTCGACGATGCGCTGGACGATGGCGAGGCCGAAGCCCAGGCCGCGTTCCTTCGTGGTGAAGAAGGGCTGGAACAGTCGTGCCATGTCCTCCGCCGGGATGCCGGTGCCGCTGTCGGCGACGCCGATCTCGACCTCGCCGTCGTGTGCTGCGGTGGTCAGGCGCAGGGTGCCGCCCTCCGGCATGGCGTCGATGGCGTTGGCGCACAGGTTGACCAGGGCCTGGACCAGCCGGTCGCGGTCGGCCCACAGCCGCGGGGGCGGCTCGGCCAGGTCCAGTAGCAGGCGCACGCCGGCCCGCGCGGCGCGCTCGCTGAACAGGTCCGCGACATCGGCCAACAGGCGGTTGGCGTCCACCTCGGCCGGCCGCGGCGGCGCGATGCGGGCGTAGCGCACGAATTCCTCCAGCATGTCGCTGATCCGCTGCACCTCGCGGTCGATCAGGCCGATGCGCCCGGCGATGCGGTCACGTTCCTGACACTGATTGCCGCATTCGGCGAACGACCTGGCGATCAGCTGCAGGTTCATGTAAAGCGCGTTGAGCGGCGTGCGGATCTCGTGGTTCACGCTGGTGGCGATCTGGCCCAGCATGGCCATCTTCTCGTAGCGCACCAGGTCGGTCTGCGCCGTCCGCAGGGACAGGCAGGCCCTTTCCAGCTCGCCGGTACGCTCCGCCACCTTGGCTTCCAACTGCCGGTTGAACTCGATCAGGTCGCTCGCGTGTGTCTGCAGCCGTTCCACCATGGCGTTGAAGTTACGGTAGAGCACGCCGATCTCGGTGCCGGAGCGGCAGGCAATCCGGCGGTCCAGGTCGCCCGCCGCGATGCGCTCGGTCTCCGCGGCCAGTCGCTTGATCGGCTCGACGACGTGGCGCGCATGCAGGCGGTAGCCGAGATAGGCCAGCAGAAGGCCGGCGACCGAGAGGCCGAGGTACAGATAGAGCACCGCGCTCATGCTGTCGCGCGACTTCGCCACCTTGCGGGCGATGATGGCGAAATGCTGCTGGTTGATCTGCCGGGTCAGGGATTGGACCTCGTGTGCCTGGCGGTCAATCTGTGCCTCCCAGTCACCTGGGGCATGTGCATCGTGTATTTGCACGGTGTACTGCCGCAGGGCACGCAGTGCGGTGCGCAGGTCTTCCAGCAGCCGTACCTCCGTCGCGCCTTCCGGATAGGGGGAGGCCGCTTCCCGTTCCAGGTAGCGCGCGATGTCGCGGTCGATGCCCTCTGCCAGGGTGGTCGCCAGCTGGCCATAGCGGTCATCCGTATGCGCCAAGAGATGGTGGATGGCGAGTATCAGGCCGTTGCTGCGGTTGCTCAGGTCATTGATGAGGTCGACGTTGCGGCTCTCGGCCTCGATCGCGTAGGCCTTGTCCAGCATGCGTCCGGCCATGAACAGGGAAGTGCCACCGGCCACCAGTACGGCGGCGAAGACCAGGGCGAAGAAGGTGACTACATAGGTGTCCAGACTGTGCTGCATGGGTGGGCGTTGGGGCGCGAGACTGGCACGGAGATGATCGGGATGATCGAGCCGTGGACACGCCGCGGTCAAGCCGGCTGCCACGCTGTCTGCCATTCTGGCAGGCCATTTGCCGGTATGGCAGGGAAGACAGTCCTGTTTTTCCTCTAGGCATTTGATTTGCATGTGTTTGCCTGCTGGCGTGCATCTTGCGTGGTGACCAAGGATAGGCGTCGGCATGGGCCGGCCGCAGACCACGGAGGTGGAACGAACATGCAGATACTCACCCAGCCGGAAGCCAGGACGGTCGAGGTGTTGGCGCGCCTGCCGTATTTCCAGGGGCTCGCTCGGAGCGAACTGACGCGTATCGCCGCTGGCTGTTGCCAGTTGGCCGCGCGTGACGGCGAGATGGTCGTAGCACGTGGCGACCCCGCCGAATGCATCGGCATAGTGGTGTCCGGGCGCTTCAAGCTCGTCCTGCCCCTGGCCGGCGGCCGCGAGAAGGTGCTGGCCTTCGTCGGCCGTGGCGCCAGCTTCGGCGAGGCCGCCATCCTGGCCGGGGCGCCCCATCCGGCCAGCGTGGTGGCGATCAGGGACAGCAATTTGCTGGTGATTGAACGTACGGCGCTGCTCGACGAACTGGCGCGTAACCCCCGTTTCTGCCGCCGTGTGATGGACAGCGTCAGCCGGGCCTTCATCGATCTCGTGCAGGGCACCGAGACGTGCCACCTGCGCTCCAGCGTCGACCGAGTGGTCAGCTACCTGGTCCGCCACGCGGCGCGCTCCGCGCAGGCCATCCGGGAGTTAGAACTGCCGGCGCGCAAAGGCGAGATTGCCGCCAACCTGAGCATGACGCCGGAAACCTTCTCGCGTGCCCTGCACGACCTCGAGCGTGAGGGCGCCATCCAGGTGCGCGGGCGCCATATCCGCCTGCTGAGCCAGGGCCGCTTCGGCGCCGCCCTGGTGGCGGTGCGCGGCTGAGGCAGCGGCGGGCGAAAAACTTGATCCGGAACAAGTTTTCGGCGATTGCCGTCTGTCGCCGGGAACCCGGGCTGGCTAGCCTGAAACGGCTTGCGTGGTCTGCACCTGGCGGACCCAATAACTATCACGGTTGCCAAGGGCAAGAGGAGATAACGATGAATCGGCATGCTAGGGGGCTGACGGGATCGGGCGATCACGGGGGGCTGTGTGGGGGAGGGCAGACAGCCGGGCTGGCTGGAGCGCTGCTCGCGATCCTGTTCACTTTCTTCTGCCAGGGCGCGCTGGCCAGCGTGCCGGACGGTGGCGAGGCGGCCGGTCTGAGCAAGAAGGAAATGGACAAGTGCTACGGCTGCCATGACGAAAAGGAGGACCAGCATGCCAAGGGGCCCCATGCCAACGCCAACTGTGCCACTTGTCACACGGTGGCGGCCGAGCACCTGAAGACCGCCAAGTCCAAGAACATCGGCACCGCTCCCGGCCGGCCCGCCGCCGCCGCCTGCCAGACCTGCCACAAGAACGACGCCCGCCGCATGAACTGGAAGTTCGCCGAGCACCACAAGGCCGGCGTCGAGTGCCGCGACTGCCACGGCGTGCACACGGCCAAAGTGAACAAGCGGCTCGACCTGTCGCTCTGGCGCGCCGACAAGAACAGCCAGGTGTGCGCCAACTGCCACCAGGAGGTGCTCGCCCGCTTCAACATGCGCTCGCATCACCCGCTCAAGGAAGGCGCCCTGTCCTGCATGAGCTGCCACGACAGCCACGGCGCCAAGCAGGCGAACCTGGCTGCCCGAACCGCCCAGTGCACCCAGTGCCACCAGGCGGCGCGCGGCCCGCACGTGTTCGAGCACGCGCCCGCCGTCGAGGACTGCGGCAATTGCCACAATCCCCATGGTTCGCCGATACGCAAGATGCTCACGGCGTCCGAGCCGGCCCTCTGCCTGCAGTGCCACTCCCTGGCCAGCCGGCGGCATGGCCAGACCGGCGCCTCCAGCAACAATCAGCTCATCTCCGGGGCCGTCCTGCGTCAGTGCAGTACCTGCCACAGCCAGGTCCACGGCAGCAGCCAGGAACAGCACCTGCGCTTCTGAACGGCCACAGCGAATAGGAGAACGATCATGTCAAAGAAGAACGCGAGCAAGCTGATCCTGCCCTGCCTGACGCTGTTGGCCGCCGCCATGGCGCAGGCTGAGGAGGGTGCCGGCGTGAGTGGCGAGATTACCGCCAAGCTAAACTACTTCAACTACTCGGACGGGCCAGGCGCCGGCCTGACCCAGTACCTGCAGGCCTACGGCGGCCAGGAATCCTGGTCCGGCGACATCGACGACGGCCTCTACGGCGATCTGGACATCCGCCTGGCGGTGGGTGACAGCCTGACCCTGGAGCGCCAGGGTTACGGTCTCGGCAATCACCGCGGCCAGGCCCGGGTCAACACCAGTGGCATCGCGTTCAACGGCTATTACTCGCATTTCCGCTCCAACAGCGGTGGTGTCGAGTACCTCAACAATCCGAACCTCATGCCGGTGGACAACCAGGGCGTCGGCGGCACCGACTGCACCTACGAGGATGATGCCTGTGGCCTCGCCAACAACACCAACAGCGGCTACATCGCCCAGTTCAACAACGACTCGCCCGGCCAGACCGCGTACAAGACCGAGCGCACCACCTATGGCCTCGGCATGAAGCTGAAGCCCGGCCTGCTCGGCGGCTGGGGCAGCATCAGCGTCGCCTTCGACGGCTACCGGCGCGACGGCAACGAGTTGGCCACCTGGGTGGCTGGCGGCAGCGACCTCACCGGCGCGCCCCTGTCGCGCTGGCGGGGCTACGACCGGCCCATCGACGAGAACATGCACCGCTTCTCGCTCAACCTGACCGCCGCGCCCAAGGGCCTGTTCACCCTCACTTATGACGGCAGCCTGGAGAAATTCGACAACCAGGCCGGCTACTTCACCATGGACACACTGCTGCCCGCCCTCAACAATGCCGGTACCGGCAAGGCGCTGCATTTCGTGCCCGACAGCACCCTGATGAGCCACGCCGTGCGCATCGCCAAGACCTTCGACAGTACGGTGGTCGCGGCCGGCTACGGCATGACGCGGCTGGAGCAGGACAGCTTTACCACCTGGCAGACCGATCGCGCCTACACCAACGGCAAGATCGCCACCGACAACGCCTACCTGACCGTCAATCATCGCCTGACGCCCACGGTCGAGGTGGAGGCCCTGGTCAAGTACTTCAACCGCGACAACGACTCCACCTATCCCGCGGTGGGCCTGATCGACGCCGATGGCAGCACCGAGACCCTGGGTGTGCGCATCAACGACATCGAGTCGCTCAACTACGGCCTGGCGGCGACCTTCCGTGGCCTGCCGGCGAAATCGTCCCTCACGGCCGGCTGGAAGCACGACGACATCGACCGTGATCTCACCTTCAACAACACCGCCAACGGCATCAAGGATGCTGTTTCCCTGTACGACGCCAAGACCGAGTCGGACGAGGTCTACATGAAGTGGATCGCCCGGCCGATGAAGGGCATGACGGTGCGGCTGACGCCGTCCTACGTCTGGGCCGACAAGACCGGCCTGGTCACCGAGCCGGAACGGGCCTTCAACCTGAAGGCGCAGATGGGCTATGCCATGGATGGCGGCAAGCACGTCAGCGCCTACTACAACTACAAGCGCAAGGAGAACGGCAACAATACCCTGACGGACAAGCACGCCAGCCTCGATGTGCACGAGCAGGATGTCGACAACACCTTCCACTCGGCTGGCGTGTCCCTCAACCTGGCCGCCACCGAGAAGCTCAGCGCCTCGGTCGGCCTGGACTGGACCCAGAACGACTTCGACAGCTACTACTTCTCCAGCGACGTTCGGCGTTACGAGGCCAACACCGATTTCCTGCGGCGGGGCCACGCCAACTTCAAGGCCGACACCTGGTCGCTGTCGTTCAACGCCGACTACCAGGCCAGCGACCGTCTCAGGCTGAGCGCCGGCTACACCTGGTCGCTGTCGGACGGCGACAGCACGACGGTCGACGACAGCCAGTCCTACACCGTGCGCGAGGAGATCGACAACACCCTGCATAGCCTTGTGCTGGGTGCCGGCTACGCGCTAAAGAAGGGCATGACGCTGCGTGCCGGCTACGTTTTCGACAAGTACGAGGACGACGCCTATGATGCCCTGTCAGGTCATGTGCATACCTTGATGCTGGGCATGTCCTTTACCCTGTGACGGCAGGCTTGTCTGCCTGCCAAGGAGGCAAGCATGAATACACGCATAGTTCGTCTCGCCACCCTGCTTGCGGCGGCCTGGGCAGTGCCAGCCGCCGCCGTGACCTACGAGGACGGCATCCGCCAGGCGGTGGAGAAATACTGCTCAGAGTGCCACGGCAGCGACGCCCCCAGCATGGCCGAGTTCAAGGCCGACAAGGAGAAGTACAAGAAGGACAAGCTGGGTCCGCGCATGGACAGCTATGACAACCTGATGGTGATGGTGAACGGCAGCGACACCGG
>JAQVJE010000068.1 GCA_028695325.1 Gallionellaceae bacterium | reverse complement strand
CCCAGGGCAGCAGCAGGCTGAGTATGCCGGCGCCGGCCCAGGACGACTCGCGGCCGGGTTCGCCGCGCTCCAGCACCTCGACGCGGGCGCCGCGCCGGGCCAGTTCCCAGGCCGAGGCGAGGCCGGCAATGCCGCCGCCGATGACGATGATGTGTGCGTTCAAGGGGTATTTCACTCAAGCGGGAGGGGCGATGTTATCAAACTGCAGCGCGGCGGCTCGGGTATCGAGCCCGGCACGGCGCGAGAATGCCGCCATGGCAGACAACCACCAACAACGCGGCCGGGGCGCCACCGGCAATCCGGCCAACAGCTACGCCGAGCACCACCGCGAGGCCTGAGACGATGGCTGGGGCCACCTGGAGGTGGAGGAGGCGCCGCTCGCCACCGAACTCCTGGTCGACGCCAGCCGGACGGTGATCAGCTACAACGACTCGCCCGACGTGCCCTCCGACCGTTCCATCAATCCCTACCGCGGCTGCGAGCACGGTTGCGTCTATTGCTTCGCGCGGCCCTCGCATGCCTGGCTGGGCCTGTTGCCGGGTCTCAATTTCGAGAGCGGCTGTTCCACAAGCCGGACGCCCGGCCATCCTGCGCCGCGAACTGGCGCGGCCTGGCTACCGTTGCGCGCCCATCGCGCTCGGCATCAACACCGACGCCTACCAGCCGGTCGAACGCCGGCTCGGCCTCACCCGCGCCCTCGTCGAAGTGTTGGCGGAACACGGCCACCCGTTCAGCGTGGTCTCCAAGTCGGCCTTGGTCGAGCGCGACGTTGACCTTCTGGTACCCCTGGCGGCGCAGGGCCTGGTCCAGGTGGCGGTGTCGGTCACCACCCTCGACAGCGCCCTCGCCCGTCGCCTGGAGCCGCGTGCCGCAACGCCGGCGCGGTGCATCGAGACCATCCGCAGGCTGAGCGGGTCCGGCATCCCGGTGTGCGTGCTGGCGGCGGGCTATGTCCTGCTGCGCCTGCCGCATGAGGTCAGGGAACTGTTCCACGACTGGCTGGCCGTGCACGAGCCGCTCGAGGCTGCGCGGCGAGGGCGTGTTCGCCGACCTGCTGAGCCGGCGCTTCCACCTCGCCTACCGCCGCCTCGGCTTTCCCGGCGCGCCGCCGCTCGACTGCGGCCGCTTCCGCGTGCCGGGGCGGCCGGTGCAGTTCGCGTTGTTCTGAAAGTGGCCGTATCTATTCGATATTTCGATATGGAATGGCAAAAACATTTGTTTGTCCGATGCATTTGCCTGGCCTAGGCTGGCATCACCGAGGTTGCGGAGACCATCATGAACGCAATGATCGAGCTCCCATTGTTGGAGCGTGACAACGAGGGCTATCTGATGGATCCGGTCGACTGGAGCGCCGACCTGGCGCATCTCCTGGCCGCTGAGGCCGGCCTGGATCTCGGCGACGAGCATTGGCAGGTGCTCGGTTTCATCCGTGATTACTACGCCGAGCACCAGGCGGTACCCGAGGCACGCACCCTGCTGCGTGGCCTGAGTTGGGGCACGCCGCGCGAGGCCAAGCAACGCCTCTACCACCTCTTCCCCGGCGGTTATGGCCAGCAGGCCTGCAAGATCGCCGGCATGCGCAAGCCGCTCAAGCTGATGCTGGACGTCTGATCCACTCGGCATACCCGCCCGGCGGCGGGCTGCTAGATTGTAGGTGTCACCCGCCACCGGCCGCCGCCATGCCCGATCCCATCGCCAACCTGTATGCCGACCTGCTGCCGCAGGCGGCGGAGCGCTGCGAACGCCTGGCCGGGGCGGCAGGCGTACGCATCGAGCGCATCGTGTCGTGGGGCCAGGCCTCGCCGCCGGACTACTGGTACGACCAGGACGAGGCCGAGTGGGTGGCCGTGTTGAGCGGAGCGGCGCGCCTGCGCCTGCGCGGCCCCGACGAGAGCGTGAGCCTGGCGCCGGGCGACTGGTTGTGGCTCGCGCCCCATCGCCGCCACCGGGTGGAGTGGACCCGGCCCGATGTCGCCACCGTCTGGCTGGCGGTCTACCTGCCGGCGGGGCCATCATGCTGAAGCGCACCGCTCTTTGCCACCTCGTCGCCCTCGCCCTGATACTGGCGGCCGCTGCCGCCCAGGCCGGCGGGCCGGTAACCCAGGAGGCCCTGCTGGAGACCGGCAGCACGGTGGCCGGCGAGGCCTTGCGCTTCCCCGACCGTGCGCCGGCGCGCATCGCCACCTTCGTCATCACCCTGGCGCCGGGCGCCGCGACCGGGTGGCACCGCCACGGCACGCCGCTGTTCGCCTATCTGCTGGCCGGCGAGCTGGCGGTGGAGTACGAGGGGGTGGGAAGGCGAGTATACCGGCAGGGCGATGCACTGCTGGAGGCGATGGCGGTGGCGCACAACGGCACCAACATCGGCCCAGGGCCGGTGCGCACCCTGCCGGCGCCGGACGCCGCCGCGCACCATGCGGTGCCGCCGGCAGGGCCGGCAAAAAATGAGGGGGCCGCTGCGGCCCCCTGAAGGCATTCAGGAATGGAGATGCCCGCCTCGTCGGCGGGCATAGGGGTCAGGCGTAGTTGGCGGCCACGAAGTCCCAGTTGACCAGGTGGTTGAGGAAGGTCTCGACGAACTTCGGCCGCAGGTTGCGGTAGTCGATGTAGTAGGCGTGTTCCCAGACGTCGCAGCAGAGCAGGGGCTTGTCGCCGGTGGTCAGCGGGGTGCCGGCGGCGCCCATGTTGACGATGTCGACGGAGCCGTCGGCCTTCTTCACCAGCCAGGTCCAGCCGGAGCCGAAGTTGCCCACGGCGCTGGCCTGGAAGGCCTTCTTGAATTCGTCCAGGGAACCCCACTTGGCATCGATGGCCGCTGCCACGGCACCGCTCGGGGCACCGCCGCCGTTCTGCTTCATGCAGTTCCAGAAGAAGGTGTGGTTCCAGACCTGGGCGGCGTTGTTGTAGACGCCGCCGGCCGGGGCGCTCTTGACGATGTCCTCCAGGGACTTGTTCTCGAAGTCGGTGCCCTTGATCAGGTTGTTCAGGTTGGTGACATAGGCCTGGTGGTGCTTGCCGTAGTGGTATTCGAAGGTCTCGGCGGACATGTGGGGTTGCAGGGCGTCCTTGGCGTAGGGCAGGGCGGGCAGTTGGTGTTCCATGTCTTGTTCTCCTGGTTAGTAGTTGATTGCAGCCGTCGGAATTCTACGGGCAGCAAACCGGGACGGCAATAGTTGACTTTATACCTAAGGTATTTGCCATGGTGCGGCAGGGGTATGGGGCTCAGCGTACCTCGAACTCGACCTCGTCGAGGGCGGCGCCGCCGGCATCGACCAGGGCCAGGCGGTGGCGGCCGCGCCGCAACGGCCAGCTGTCTGCCTCCCAGTCCGTGCCGTTCATTTGCCAGCGGCTGCCGGCCGGGGCGTGGCTCGCCTTCAGCCCCAGGCGCTGGCTGACCGCCGGGATGTCGGGGTCGTAGGCCAGGATGTCGCCGTCGCCCGGCTGCACGATGGCGGCGGGCGGGCGGGCCGCCGCCCAGTCCGAGGCGCCGGGCGTGGTGCCGGCGAGGAACCACTCCATGCGCGGCGCCTCGCCGGGCGGCGCCACCTGCCGGTGCTGCAGGCGGGCGGGCGGCTTCGGCGGCGACGACGGGCGGCCGGCGTGCAGGTGCGCCATGATCAGGCGCCAGGCCGGCGCCGCGCCGGACACCCCGGAGACGTCGTGCATGGGCGCGCCGGAGAAGTTGCCGACCCACACCCCCACCGTGTAGCGGTCGCTAAAGCCGATGCACCAGTTGTCGCGCATGTCCTTGCTGGTGCCGGTCTTCACCGCGCTCCAGAACGGCGTCGCGAGGGCGTTTTCAAGGCCGAAGGTGGTGGCACGCGCGCTGCGGTCGGCCAGTATGTCGGCGACGATCCAGGCGGCGCCAGGGTCGGTCACCCGCCGGCTGCGGTACCGGCCGGGAATCAGGCGCAGCTCGCCCAGGCGGCCGCCGTTGGCGAGGGCGCGGTAGGCGCCGACCAGCTGCCAGAGGCTGACGTCCAGGCTGCCGAGGGCGAGGGCGGGACCGTAGAAGTCGGCCGCCTCGGTGAGGCCGGTGAAGCCGAGGCCGGCCAGGCGTTCGGCGAACAGGTCGGCGCCGACCAGCTCCAGGGTGCGCACGGCCGGTATGTTGAGGGAGCCGGCCAGGGCCTGGCGCAGGCTGGCGAGGCCGCGGTGGCGGTGGTCGTAGTTCTCCGGCGCGTAGTTGCCCCCTGCCGTGGCCAGTGCCAGGGGGCGGTCCTCCAGCAGTGAGGCGGCGGTCAGGTAGCGGCGCTCGAGGGCCAGGGCGTAGAGGAAGGGCTTCAGGGTCGAGCCGGCCTGGCGGAGGGCCTGCACGCCGTCGCTCTCGGGCGAGGCGGAAGCGGGTCCGCCCAGGCTGACGTAGGCGAGCACCTCGCCGCTTAGGTTATCGGCCACCAGGGCGGCGGCGTCCTCCACGTTGCGGCCCGCCAGGCCCCCCAGCTGCTCGGCCAGGATGGCGCGCACGGCCACCTGCAGGCCGGCGTCGAGCGTGCTGGCGATGCGCTGGCCCGGCGTGGCAAGCAGGCGGCGGGCCAGGTGCGGCGCCAGGTTGGCAGCCGGCACGATGGGGTGGCGGCCGGTCAGGCTGTTCTTCGCCAGGGCGGTGACGGTGCGGCAGGCGGGGCCGCCGGGCAGCGCCGCGGCGAGGGTGCAGGCGCGCCGGGCCACGGCATCCGGGCGGGCGCCGGGGGCGCGGATCAGGGCGGCGAGGACGAGCGCCTCCGTCTCGCCCAGGCCGGCCGGTCGCTTGTCGAAGAGGGCGCGGGCGGCACTGTCGATGCCGACTAGGTCGCCGCGGAAGGGCGTCAGGTTGAGATAGGCCTCCAGTATCTCGGCCTTGCTCCAGGCCGCCTCCAGTTCATGCGCCGCCTGCATCTGGCGCCACTTCTCGGCCACGCCGCGGCGGCCGCCGCGGGCTGCGAGGCCGGGGTCGAGGAGGGCGGCGACCTGCATGCTGATCGTGGAGGCGCCGCGCGGCCGTTCAGTCAGCCAGTTGGTCAGGGCCGCCTTGGCGGCGGCCAGCCAGTCCACGCCGCCGTGGTCGAGGAAGCGGCGGTCCTCGGCGAGCAGCACCGCCGCCTGCATGGCCGGCGAGACGTCGGCCAGCGCGGTCCAGTCGGTGCGCCGGGCGCGGTGATCGAGGCGGACCTCCTGCAGCAGGACGCCGTGGCGGTCGAGCAGGGTCGCCTCGGAGGTCGGCCAGGCGGCCCTGACCTGGTCGAAGGCCGGCGGTGCCGCGAGGGCCGCGCCGGCCAGCCAGGCCAGGCTAAGGATGCACCACGAACACCGCATTGGGCGTCTCACCGTACATTTCCGGCGCGTACATGGCCTCGACTCGGCTGGGCGGTAGCCGGAAGCTGCCCTCGTTGTTCAGGCGCACGGTGTATTCGAGGCTGAAGCGGCCGCGCGGCACCTGCTCGTAATAGGCCTGGAAGCGGTCGAAGCGGCGTTCCTGCCAGGCCGGCCAGGCGTGGTCGTCCTGTTGCTCGTCGCCGCTGAGGATGGCCGAGTCGCGCTTGAGGCCGCTGCCCAGGATGCTGGCGCCGGCCGGCACCGGGTCGTCCACCACCACCCAGCCCATTGTGTCGCGCGCCTCGACGGTGAGGCGCACCCGCACGATGTCGCCCCGGCTCCAGCGGCCGGGCGTCTTCTGCTCGATCGGGATGAGTTCCTTGGCGACCGCGTAGCCGCGTGCGACGGGCTGCTTGAGGTCGATGGCGGCCAGGGTGGTCAGGTTGACATAGGGCGCCCCCTTGCCGTTGTGGCGCAGCCTGAGGGTGTCGGCCTGCGCGGGCAGCGGGAAGCCGGCGGTGGCGCCGTTCGGGAAGGCCTGCCAGTCGACGATGCGGCCGTCCTTGCCCAGGTGGGCGGTGCTTTTGCCCGTGGGCCTGACCTTGTCGAAGCGCTCGCTGTACCTGGCCATGGCGACGCTGCCCCAGGCGTTCGCCGTGGTGGTGTCCCAGTGGCCGCGCGACTGCCGGGCCAGGGCGCCGGCCACCAGCCTGGGCAGGTCGGCCTGCCAGCCCGGTCGGTCGAGCACTGCGAGCAGGGCACGCACGGCGGTGCCGTCGGCCGAACTCATCAGCCACCAGTTGCCGTCGTCGCCGAGGTTGAGCCGGCTGCCGGTGTAGGTGATCTTGCCGCGCAGGGCCGTCTCGGCCGCCTGCAGGCGGGCGTCGCGCTCGGCCAGGGCAGGGCTGCGCTTGAGCACCTCGATCCAGTCGATCAGCATGCCGGCCGACCACAGGCTGGGCGCCGGTTTCACCGTCGCCACCTGTTCGGCACCGGCCTTGCCGACGCGCGCCAGGGCGGCGAGGGCGGCCAGCCTCTGTGCAGTGTCGGCGTTGTCGGGCAGGAAATTGGCGCGGGTTTCCAGGCGGCCGGCCAGGTAGTTGGCCAGGGCGGTCTCCATCTGGACGCGGGCCGGCGCCGGCAGGGCGCGGCCGGATTCGTGGGCGACCGCCAGCAGGTAGGCAGTGAGCGGCACGCTGCCGTGAGCCATGCCCGGGAAGAAGGCGGCCAGGCCGTCGCCGTCGAGATAGCCGGGCAGGGCGGCCATGAGCGCATCCCAGGCCGCGCCGTCGCCGGTGGCCACCGCCATGGAGGCCTTCTGCTCCAGGCAGGCGTAGGGGTAGCGGCGCATGTATTCGCGCACCCCGGAGAGGCCGTCGCCCAGGGTCGCCGCCAGGGTGGCGCGGACCTCGCCGCGGAGGGCGTCGCCGGGCGGCGTCACCGGCAGGTCGAGCGGCTTGTCCAGCCGATACAGTTGGCCGGCGACCAGGCGCACCGGCACCGCCGCCTGCACGGCCTGGGTGACCTTGACGGCATCCTGGGCGGCGCCGCCGACCTCGCGGGCGTTGACGTGCCAGGCCAGGCTGTCGACGCCGTCCGGGACGCTGACGGTCCAGCCGACCTCGCGGCCGTCGCCGGGGGCCAGCTCGAACTGCCTGGGCGGCAGCGCGCCGAGGCCGCCGGCCTGGGCGCCCATGGCGATCTTCATGCTCCGGCCGGTGCCGTTGCGCACCGTGAAGTGGGCCTCGACGATGTCGCCCGCGCGCACCACCGGAGCGAGGCCAGAACTGAGCTGGAGGTCGCGGGTGGTGCGGATGGCGGTCCAGCCGGTGCCGAAGCGGCTTTCCGCGACGGCCACCGCGACGATGCGGAAGCGGGTCAGGCTGTCGTTGAGCGGCACCTCGACCGTGGCCTCGCCCTTGTCGTCGAGTGGCACGGCCGGGTTCCAGTACAGCAGGGTGTCGAACAGCTCGCGGGTGGGCGCGCGGCCGCCGCCGCCGCCGGGCGGCAGGGCCTTCTTGCCAAAATGGCGCTTGCCGGTGACCTGGGACTGGCCGGTGAAGGTGCGCATGGCGTAGGCGCGCTCCGCCATCATGGCCGGCAGCAGGTCCCAGCTCTTGTTGTCGGCCAGTTCCAGCAGGCCCTCGTCGACCGCGGCGACGATCGCCTCGGTGCCCTTCGGCAGCGGCTTGCCGTCGGTGGTCTGCACCGCCAGCTTCACCCTCGCCTTGGCGCGGGTCTGGTAGGTGTCGCGCTCGGCCGCGACCTTTACCGCCAGGCGGTGCCCGCGCTGGTCGATGGAGATGGCGGCGATGCCCAGCTTGTAGGCCGGCTTGCCGAGGTCGACCAGGGCGGTGGGGGCGACGCCGTCGACGCGGCCGCGCACCACCAGGGCGGATACGTAGACGTTGGGCGCCCAGGTCGCCTGCACTGGCAGTTCAAGCACCGGCACCTGGCCGGACAGGGGCACCACGCGGGTGTCCAGGATGCCGTCGCGCTCGACGGTGACCAGGGCGGTGGCGGCGCGGAACGGCATGCGCACCTGGAAGCGCGCCTTCTCGCCCGGCACGTAGGTCTTCTTCTCCGGGATCAGGTCGATGCGGTCGTGGTTGTCCTGGTCGAACCACCACTCGCCGGCGCCGGCCACCCAGTAGCTGGCGTGGCTGGTGGCGACGCGGCCGGCCCGGTCGCGCGCCTGGGCGGCGACGACGACCTCGCCGCCCTCGGCGCTGGTCAGCGTGCATTCGAAGCGGCCGCGCGCGTCGCTGACGCCCTCGCAAGCGCCGTCGAGCGGCTCGTCGCGGGTCTCCTCGCGGTAGCCGTAGAAACCGCCGGCCAGGCGCACCCGGTAGCTCAGGGTGCGGCGCAACTGCGGCTGGACCGAGACCGGCACGCCGGCCGCCGGCCGGCCCTGGGTGTCGACGGTGAGGAATTGCAGGGTGGTGCGGGTGCCGGCCTTGACCCAGTCCGGGCGCTTGAAGCCGATCACCACGTCGGCCGGCCACCAGTTCTGGTTGCGCGCGATGGTCTGTATCTCGCCGTTGGGGTCGGTGTATTCCAGCTCGACGGTCAGCTGCTGCGGGCTGCTGCGTGCCGGTATGCCGACCACGCGGCCGCGCCCGGCGCCGCCGCCATCGAGGGCGAGCGGTTCGGCGGCGAGGGTGGTCTCGCCGCCCTCCTCGCTGCCGTCGGCCGGCTCGGCGAAGGCATAGCCGGGCCAGGCCGGGAAGTCGACGCCGTAGCGCGGGCTCAGCAGGGCGCGCAGCCGGACCGGCAGGTTCCTGGCGGCGCCGCCGCTCAGGTAGGCGACCGCGACGTCCACCTCCGCCTGCGCGGCCGCGACCAGGTCGGGGCGGACCGGGTTCAGGGTCGCCTTCATCAGCGGCACCCGGAAGTCGGCCACGGTGAAGCCGCCGCTGTCCAGGCCGTCCAGGTATTGCAGGCGCTCGGGCGGGGTGTCGGGACGGACCTCCTGGTCGATCAGCCTGATGCCGTAGGCGCCGCGCCTGGCGGTGCTCGGGATGGTCCAGTCGGTGACGGCGGCGCCGCCCTGCCAGGCCAGGGGCAGGAACCAGTTCTGGCCGCTCGCCTCATGCCGGATCTCGAGCGACCTGGGCAGCTTGCCGGGGTAGCCCAGGCCGGCCAGGCGGCGGTCGCGCAGGATGTGCTTCATGTGCACGGTCTCGCCCGGCTTGAGCAGGCTGCGGTCGAGCACGGTGTGGGCCAGGCGGTCGTCGCGCCGCCAGTCGCCGGGCAGGCCGAAGCGCCAGGTCTCGATGCCGTCGTCCCAGTCGGAGCGGGCGAAGCTCAGGTCGTCGCCGGCGCGCGCGCTGACCAGGAGCGGGCAGTCCCACTCGGCGGCGCGCGGGTCGGGCAGGCCGGCCGGGATCAGGGCGGTGCCCCGGGTATCGGTGACCGCCTTGGCCAGGACCCTGCCCTTGCAATCGCTCACCGCGACGCTGGCCTTGGCCACCGGCCGGCCCTGGTCCAGGCTGGTCACCCAAGCCAGGGAATTCTTCGGCCCCCATTTGAAATGCACCGCCAGGTTGGTCACCAGGGCGGCGGCACGCACGTACATCGGCTTGTCAGCGCCGAGCAGGGACTGGCCGAGGCGGCGGCTCTCCGCCTCCAGGACGTAGTAGCCCGGCTTGCTCAGCGGCACGCCGACCACTTCGAATTCCCGGGCGCCGCCGGGCTTGGGCAAGCTGCGCTCGACCAGGCCGGGCAGGCCGGCCTCGAGCAGTCGTTCGCCGCGCGGGTCGGGATGCGGGTATTGGCTGGGGTGTTCGAAATCATGCAGGCGCCGCCACCAGGCCGCGATATCGGCATCCTGGTCCAGACGCAGCCAGCGCAGCTTGGCGGCGCTGCCGCCGTCGCCGGGTTCCAGGTTGCGCAGGGTGACCGGCAGCAGGCCGCCGGCCTGGCGCTCGACGATGCCGAAGGGGCCGGAGAACTTCACCAGAGGTGGCCTCTCGCCGATCGCCACGGCGAGCGGGAAGCGGTCCTGGTTGATGAGGGCGCGGCCGGCGTCGTCGCGCAGGTTGGCGGGCAGGGAAAGGGTCAGTCTGGCCTCGGCCGGGAAGGGGCCGGGGAAGTTCAGCTGGCTGGCAAAGGGGGTATGGTCGCGGACCGGCCTGTATGCCTTGCCGGCGGCGTCCCTGAGTTCGACGCGGTCTAGGTCGGTGCGTGCCGCGGGGGCGCTGAATTCCAGCCGGATCGGCCGCATGGGCATGCAGCCGGCACGGGCGTTCTCGCGCGTGCAGCGCAGACGGGCGACGAAGTGGTCGCGCACGGTGTAGTTGAACGGCTGCCCGGCCGCCTCGTCCTCGCCGGCGCGCTGCCAGACCAGCGCCATCCTGGCATTGGCCGGCAGCGGGCGGCCGCATTGCACGGCCTCGATGCGAGCGTCCGGGCTGTCGGCGAGACGATCGCGCAGATAAGGCTGGGCCAGGATGGCCTGGCGCTCCTCGCCGGCCAGGCGGCGCACCGGGATGCGTTCGTGGATGCCCTGCACGGCACAGTGGGCCTGGGCCTCGACGCGGTCGGGCGCCAGGGCGCCGTCCAGGGCGAGCACGAAGACCTGCTGCTCGTCGATGCGGCTGCCCGGTCCCGGCAGTACTTCGACCGCCTGCGGTCCGAGCAGCCGGAAACCATACTCCGGCAGGCCGGCTACCGCCTCGCCGGCCAGCGTTCGCAGTTCCGGCCGCGGCCGGAAACGGCATTCGGTGCCGGGCGCCGGTGCCGTCATGAAGTCGTAAACCCAGGTGCGCTCGTCGGCCCAATAGCCGTGACCGGGCGCGCACTCGACGGCGAACGGCGCCGGCGCGTCGGCCTGGCCCAGCGGTGCCATCGGCGTGCTGAAACGGGCCTGCACCTGGCGCACCTCGGCGACCGGGCCCTGCGGCGTGAAGGTCTCCAACTCGGCGCCGCGGACGGGCAGGGCGAGCAACAGGGCGGCCAGGGCCAGCCAGATTCTGGGCATTCTTATTACCTCCTTGGGTTGACAGCCTATTTTGCGCCGTTGCCCGCGACAAGAAAAACCACTATCCAGGCGAACAAATAGTTGACTTAAAAGGTCAACAAATATATCGTGCAAACCATGCCAGCGAGGACTGGCGGTCAATAACCGGCTGAAGAGAGAGGAAACGACATGGAACTGAACATCAACGGCAAGATCGTGGAGACCGACCCCGAGGGCTATCTGGTCAACCTGGACGACTGGTCCGACGACGTGGCGGCCTACCTGGCCAGCCAGGACAAGCTGGAACTGGGCGAGAACCACTGGAAGATCATCCATTACATGCGCAACTACTTCCAGGAGTACGGCACGGCGCCCAACCTGCGCTTCCTGCAGAAGGGCCTGAAGGAGGAATACGGCGACGAATGGGGCGAGAAGAAATTCCTCTTCGACCTGTTCCCGTTCGGCCCCGCCAAGCAGGCCGGCCGCTATGCCGGCACGCCCAAGCCGACCGGCTGCGTCTGATCCGGACCGGCGCGTTTCGCGCTAAAATGGCCCCGCCCCGCGCGGGGCCTTTTCCATTTGGAGCCCATGATGACCCGTCTGTTTGCCTTACTGCTGATTGCCCTGGCCAGCCCTGCCGTGCATGCCTTCCCGTCCTATGCCAGTGGCGAGGGCTTCCGCGGTGCCGAGCTGATGACGCCGGACGAGCGCAAGGCCCATGTGGCAAAGATGCAGTCCTTCAAGACTTTCGATGAGTGCCACGCCTATACCGACGCCCACGAGGCCGAGTTGCAGCGGCGCGCGGCCGCGCAGCACGTCACCCTGCCGGCCAGGAACACCTCGGTGTTCGGTGGCGATCCCTGCCAGGTGATGCGCTTCATGGGCCGGGTGAAGTAGGCCCGGCGCGCCAGACCTAACGCGCGGCTGGCGCGGCCTGTTCGGGCACGCCATACTGGGACTGCCTCGATAACCAGTAAGGAGGGATCATGGCCAACCTTGCAGCCATCACCTTGGCAAGCGCGCTTGCACTGGCCGCCGGCGCCGCGTCGGCCGTCGACTTCGAAAAGCTGAAGGGCATTTTTGGCAGCCGGCCATCCGTGCCCGTGCATGACGCCGCCGCCAACCCCTGCCTGACCCAGGCGCTGCCCGACCTGACGATCAGCGAGTTCGTGGTCCAGCGTCTCAGCCACAGCACGGCCCAGTACGACA
>JAQVJE010000246.1 GCA_028695325.1 Gallionellaceae bacterium | reverse complement strand
CCCTATTGACCACGACCAGAGCCGGATCAAGGACCTGCGTACCAACTACGAGGTGGGCAACACCCAGGCCGTGCTGGACGGCGACCTGGACGACTTCATCGAGGCCAGCCTCAAGCAGGGGGTCTGATTCCGCCCTGCCGGCAGGGCGCCCTGCGCGGCTAGCGTGCGAGGTCCAGGCTGAAGTAGTTGCCGAGCGCCTGGCGCATCTCGGCCATGGTTAGGTGGCGCGGTATCGCGACATCGGCGACGTTGTGCTGGCAGGCCAGTGAGCGCACGACGGGGTGGCCGTTGGCCTGCAGGCGGAATTCGGTGACATAGTAGAGGTGGCTGGGCCCATCGTCGCGGCCGAGGCCGACCGCAAAGGCGCGCCAGGGCAGGGCCGGCATGCCGGAGAAGGTCTCCATGCGGCGTTGTACGCGGATGACCCGGAAGCGGGCGGGCGGCACCGTCTGGGTCGAGGTGGACACCGTGTCTATCTCGAAGACGCAGTAGGGGTCCACCTCCTGGACGCCGTTGCGCGCCACCGTGCGGCCGTACTGCAGGCGCACGCTGGCCTCGCCCGGCGGTATGGCGAGCGGTTGCAGCAACTCGATGGTCATGCCCACCGGGTAGGTGTAATAGGGTGAGTTGGGGCCATATTCATGGGCGCCGGCGCAGCCCGCCAGCAGGGCGGCCAGGCCGAGGCCTATGAGTGGGGCGTGACGGGCGGTCATGACGGACGCTCCTGTTATGATCCCCGCATGACGGGCAAGCGGGGCAACGGGTTTCTGCCACTATAGCGAATGGACAAACTGCGCATCGACAAATGGCTCTGGGCCGCGCGCTTCTTCAAGACACGTAGCCTGGCCAGTCAGGCGGTGGACGGCGGCCGGGTCAGGCTGAACGGCGAACGCGCCAAGCCCAGCCGGGAGGTCAGGCCGGGCGACCGCCTGGTCGTGCATATTGGTGAGTATGAGTGGCAGGTCAGCGTCCTGGCGCTGGCGGACCGCCGCGGGCCGGCCGAGGTCGCGCGCGGCCTTTATGAAGAAGATCCGGCCAGCCGGCAGCAGCGCGAGGAACAGGCCGCCGCGCGGCGACTGTGTCACAATCCGGCCGCCGACCTGAAGGGCCGGCCCACCAAACGCGACCGCCGGATGATCCACCGCTTCACCGGCGCGGAATGAACGAGAGGTCCTAACCATGCCCGAACTCGATCTGGTCGTGATCGGCGGTGGCGTCAGCGGCATCACCGCCGCCGCCCATGCGCGCCGTGCCGGCCGCGTGGTCACCCTGCTGGAGGCCGGCGAGCGCCTGGGCGGCTGCTGCCACACCTGGCGACCGTGCGACGACTACTGGTTGGAACTGGGCGCCCATACCGCCTATAACTCCTACGGCGCCCTGCTGGCGCTCAATCCCGACCCGGCCTTCGGCAACCTGATCGCGCGCGCCAAGGTCGGCTACCACTTCATCGAGGACGGCCGGCCGTCCTCGCCCTTCGCCCGCCTGGGCTTCCTGGAGGCGGCCCGCTACCTGCCCTTCGGCCTCGGCCGCGGCAAGTCCGGGATCGACGTGGAGACCTGGTTCACCGCCTTGCTGGGGCCCGGCAACTGGCGCCGTCTGCTCGCCCCGGCCTTCGCCGCCGTGCTGTCGCAACCGGCCGGGCCCTACCCGGCGGAATGGCTGTTCAAGCGCAAGCAGCGGGTCAAGGCGGCGCCGCGCAAGTTCACCCACGCCGGCGGCCTGCAGGGCTGGCTGGCCGAGCTGGCGAGCGGCCTCGACGTGCGCCTGGGCCGGACGGTGCAGGGCCTCGCGGTCGCGGCGGACGGTGTCCGCCTCAGCCTCGCCGACGGCGAGCTGACCGCGCGCGAGGTGGCCATCGCCGTGCCACTCGACATCGCCGCCCGCATGCTCGGCGACGTGGTGCCGGAACTGGCCGCGCGCCTCGGCGCCACGCCCATGGCGGAGTGCGATACCCATGCCGTGGTGCTGCCGGCCGCTGCAGTGCGGCTGCCGCCGCTTGCCGGCCTGATCGGGGCCGACGACGACTATTACTCGGCGGTCAGCCGCGATTACCTGCCGCATCCGCATTGGCGCGGCTTCGCCTTTCACTTCAAGCCCGGTCGGCTCGACACCGGCGGCAGGCGGGCAGCGATCGCACGCGTGCTCGGCTGCGCGGTGGCCGACTTCGCCCACGAGACTTCGAAGGTCAACCGCCTGCCAGCCCTGACCCCGGCCTCGGTGACCCTGGCGGGGCAGCTGCGCGCCGCCCTGGCAGGAACCCCGGTGCGCCTGGTCGGCAACTATCTCAACGGCCTGTCGCTCGGCGACTCGGCTCATTACGCTGCACAAGGAGGATGAGCGGATGAAATCCGTACTGATACCCCTGGCCCCTGGCTTCGAGGAACTCGAGGCCGTCACTGTCGCCAACCTGCTCCGGCGCGCCGGCATCGAGGCCATCACCGCCGGCCTGCACGCCGGCCTGGTGCGCGGTGCGCGCGGCACGCAGCTGCAGCCGGACGTCACGCTCGATGCGGTGCTGGAGCGCGATTTCGACATGGTCGTACTGCCCGGCGGCATGCCTGGCGCGGAGAACCTGGCCAACGACCCGCGCGTCCAGGCCTTGCTCAAGCGCATGGCCGGGGCCGGCAAGTACACCGCCGCCATCTGCGCCGGGCCGATGGCCCTGGCTCAGGCCGGCCTGCTCGATGGCCGCCGCGCCACCAGCTTTCCCGGCGTGGTCGAACGCATGCCGATACCGGGGCTCAGGCATTCGACCGACGCGGTGGTCGTCGACGACAAGGTGGTGACCTCGCGCGGGCCCGG
>JAQVJE010000245.1 GCA_028695325.1 Gallionellaceae bacterium | reverse complement strand
CGACATCCAGGTGGTCGGCAGCCGCCTGCAGGTGGCGCCGCGCCAGGACGTGCGCCGGGGCGGCATCGCCCTCACCCTGGGCAACCAGCTCTCCCGCGTGCGCATCACCGCCGACCTCGCCCACCAGGCCACCGCCGCCTCGGTGGCGGGCTGGAACGCCGCCGCCGGCGCCGCCGTGCGCGGCGAGGCCTCGTCGCCCACCGCCGCCGGCCCCGGCCGCGGCAAGAACGGCCCCGACTGGGCGCGCGAGGTGTTCGGCGAGCGCAGCGAGCATGTCGGCGGCCTCGCCGTGGCGAGCGACGCCGAGGCCGCCGCCGTGGCTGCCGCCGCCCTCGACCAGCGCGCCCGCCGCTTCGTGCGCGCCGAGGGCACGGCGGAGGGCAATGCCCAGCTCCGGGTCGGCTGCCACGTCACCCTGTCCCAGATCTCGCCCCAGTTCGACAACACTTACTACGTGGTGCGCGCCCGCCACCTATTCGACATGCGGCAGGGCTACCGCACCGAGTTCCAGGCCGAGTGCGCCTTCCTGGGCCAATGACCATGCAGCGCGACCCCCTGCCGTCCCCGCCGCCCGCCTGGAACCACGCCGGCCTCCTGGCCAGGGTGGTGTCCCTCGACGACCCCGAGAGGAAGAACCGGGTGCAGGTGCGCCTGTATGCCTACGACGCCGTGGCCGGCCAGGACGCGCCGCTGTGGGCGCGGGTCGCCGCCCCCTTTGCCGGCGACGACCGCGGCACCTTCTTTCTGCCCGACGTCGACGACGAGGTGCTGGTGGTGTTCGTCCAGGGCGACCCGCGCCATCCGGTGATCCTGGGCGGCCTGTGGAACGGCGCCGCGCCCGCCCCGGCCGACATCGAGGCGGGCGGCACCAACCGCTACAAGCGCATCCGGTCGAAGAACGGCATCGTCATCACCCTGGACGACCAGTCGGGCCAGGAGACCCTCACCCTGGAGACGCCGGGCGGCCAGCGGCTGACCCTCAAGGACGGCCCCGGCGAGGTGGTCATCGAGGACAGCAACCAGAACAGCATCACCCTGGAGGCCGCCGGCATCACCATCCAGGCCGCCGCCAAGGTGACGGTCAACGCCGCCCAGGTGGAGGTCACCGCCGGCATGGTGAAGGTGGACGCCGCCATGGCCGATTTCTCCGGCGTGGTGAAGTGCGCCACCCTGATCGCCAACGCCGTGGTCGGCACCAGCTACACGCCGGGAGCGGGCAATGTCTGGTAGGCACGCCGTCCGCCTCGGCGCCCCGCGCGACATGAGCGGCGGGCTGCAGCCTGCCATCCTGCAGCGCAGCGACGACCGCTTCGTCGAGGCCACCCTGGACGACCTCGGCAGCGCCGCCGGCCGCCAGGCCCTGGAGGGCCTGCGCGCCAAGGTGAGCCGCGGCGCCCTGCGCCTCTACCAGCCGGTCCAGCGGCTGTTCCACCTGGCCGTCCTGGAGGCCTGGTGCGACGCCCCCGGCACCCCGCGCCTGAACCCCGCGGAGGTGCTCGGCGCCGGCCTGGTGCTGCGCCGGGCGCAGGGCAGCCGGCGGGAGGGCTGGATGCGCTCGGGCGGCCGCCTGCGCGGCTGGGTCGCGCTCGACCGCATCGGCGGCGCCGAGGTCGACCCCAAGCCGGATGCCCGCCTGCAGCGCCGCCTCACCGGCGTTACCGGCATCGATCGCCAGCTGGCCGCCCACGCCGATGCCGACAGCCGCCTGGAGGAGGCGGTCATCCCCCTCTACGTGGCGCCGCCCGACGTCTGCCAGGCGGCCGGCAAGACCCTGTTCTACGGCGTCATCCCGACCGTGAGCAGCGAGCTGGCCGAGACCCGGCCGGAATTCATGCCGCCCGGCGACGACAGCTTCGGCCCCCGCGCGGCCTTCTTCCGCGACCACCTGGCCGGCGCCCTGCGCGGCCTCAAGACCGACTTTCCCTTCCCCGGCGAGACCCTGGCGGCCGGCTGGTTCGACGCCGCCGAGATGCCCGGCGCCAGCGCCCCGGCCGGTGTCACGGCCGCCCAGTGGGCGCAGCTGAAGAACCCCGATTCGGCCGACGCCCGCCGCCTGCGCGCCTTCATCCAGCTCCTGCGCCAGCTGGGCAGCGAGTTCAACGCCTTCGAGGAAGGCAAGGACACCGCCGAGCTGGTCAAGCGCCTCAAGGCCATCCGCCTCACCATGAAGCTCAGGCCCGGCGAGACGACGCCGCGCCAGGTCGAGGCCTGGGCCTTCCTCAAGAAGGCCAGCGCCATCCTGCTCGCCAAGGAAAGCCTCGCCGCGCCCGAGATGCCGGCGTCCTGGCCTGCCCTCGCCAGCGCCGACGCCGCCGCCCTCGCCGACGCCCTGCACGCCGCCCTGGTCGCCCGCTTCGCCGCCTTGCAGGGCAAGGCCGGCCGCTACGACGAGCCGGACGCCCGCTACGTGCTGCGCGCCTTCCTGCGCCTGAAGTGCCCGCTGGGCGGCCCGCCGCGCGTGGTGTGGAGCGCCGAGAGCCCGGCCTTCGCCATCGCCCCCTGGTACGAGAGCGACGGCAGCGTGGCGCCGGTGCAGATCCCCCTGCCCGACCCGGCCGACCGTGCCCTCCTGAAGTCCCTCAAGCCCAACGTCGCCTTCGTGGTGCCGCCCGCCCTGCAGAACCTGCTCGGCGGCAAGGCGGGCGACCTCCTGGAGGGCAAGGGCGGCATCACCGGCTCCGGCCTGGCCTGGATCTGCTCGTTCAACATACCGATCATCACCCTGTGCGCCTTCCTGGTGCTGAACATCTTCCTCGGCCTGTTCAACCTGTTCTTCGGCTGGCTGTTCGCCATCAAGATCTGCCT
>JAQVJE010000067.1 GCA_028695325.1 Gallionellaceae bacterium | reverse complement strand
ATGCGAACATGCTGGCCGCGATGCCGGTGGAAGTCGTCTCCACCGGCATCCCGTGGCTGATCGCCGAACTGCGCAGCGTCGCCGCCCTGGCGTCGCTGCGTCCCGACCTGCCTCGCATCGCCGAACGCTGCCGCGCATCGGGTGCCGTCGGCGTGACCGTCTTTGCCGAGCACGAGGCCGAGGCGCCGGTACGCTTGCGCCTGCGCACGTTCGCGCCAGGCGAAGGCGTGGCCGAGGATCCCGTCTGCGGGTCTGGAAACGGGTGTGTCGCGGCATTCCTGGCAAGGCACCGGCACGCATCGGCTCTCCAGGGTGGCTACCTTGCGGAGCAAGGCATCGAGATGGGACGCGACGGCCTGATCCATGTCGAATGGACCCGAAACGGCGACGAACTGACGGTGCGCGTCGGAGGCCAGGCCGTGACCGTCGCCAGCGGCACCCTGCATCTGTAGACGCGGCGGCACGTTCAGCCGCTCGGTCGCCCATGGCTTACCATGGCGCCTGCGCGGCGTCCCCGACGAAGGCCTGTGCTGCGACGAAGGCGGTTGCGCAGGGCTAGATCGGATCGACGGCGGGACTGTCGTCGCGCGAGAGCATGGCGCGTTCGATGAAGTGCTGCAGCGGTTCCGAGGGCTCGCTGTCCGGCCGCAACAGGTAGGTGGTCATGCATGCCGACGGGTCCGACAGGGGCCGCGCAATGATCTCGGGATGGCGGCAGACCGAAATCTGCGCCGCCGTGGCGAGACCCAGTCCGTAGCCCGCAGCCACCAGCGTCAACATCAATTCCAGTGTCGCGACCCGCTCGGCAATCCGGGGCTGGATGGCGGCCGTGCGGAGCAGCCGTTTGATCTGCCGGTACGCGCCCTCGCAAGCTTCCGGGTGGCACTTGATCAGGGGATAGCGCAGCAGTTCATCCAGAGGGACCTGCCTGAAGGCCAGCAAAGGATGGCGCGTCGGAATGGCCACCAGGATGGGATCGGACCAGACCGCCTCGCACAGGATGCCCTCTCCAGCCTCGTCGGACTGCGCAAACCCGGCATCGAAAGTGTCGTCGCGCAACCCGCGCACTTGCGATGCGAGCGGCGTCTCGAACAGGCGGATTTCCACATCGGGCTCCTCCTCCCGGCACAGGGCCAGGAGTGCCGCGAGGCGTGTCTGCGCGATACCGTCCGACAGCGCGAGGCGCAGCATGCCGCGATAGCCCGTGGCGGCGGCCCGGACGTTGGTTCGTGCCTGTTCCAGCACCGCGAACACGCGGCGGGCATCTTCCAGCAGGACCTGGCCCGCCCAGGTGAGCTGGGTGCCGCGCCGATTGCGCTCGAACAGCGTGGCGCCGAGGTCGGACTCCAGCTCCCGGATGGTGCGCGACAGCGGAGACTGCTCGATATGGAGCCGCACCGCCGCACGCGTGAAGTGCAGTTCCTCGGCCACTGCCACGAAACAGCGCAGGTGTCGCAGCTCCATCGCGCCACCTACGCGTACGTGAGGCCGGGAGCTTGATTCACGCGAGCGGCTCCTCGGGCGCCGTGCCGGACAGCAGCGCCGTGATCGGCAAGGGTTGGAACAACGGCTCGCGGCCGAGGACCTTCAGGCCGCCAGGACCGCTTTCGAGCAATCGGCGCTCTTCGCGCGCGATGAACAGTTCGGTGCGATAGCCATCGCATTCGGGAAGTCGCTGTTGCAGGTCGCGGACCGCGTCGCCCGCCCAGGGCGTTTCGCTGTCGAACTGACCCAGCAGCCGGCCATGCCGGGAAATCACGAGGCGGTAGGCGTTCATGGCCGGACACTCCCGTCAATCGTGTGTATCGCCATCTCCTCCCAGCCCAGGCGCCGGGTGCGGGTCAGTTGCTCGGCAGTATCGCCGCAGGCGCGCTCGACGGCCTGAGGCATCCCCATGCCAAGCAGGCAATGGCCGGTCAGGCGCGCGGCGAAGTAATCGCCGGCCCCTTTCACCACGCAGGGCACGCGGGGATGCTCGAAGAGGCGCGATACCCCCTCTCGCGTCTCCAGCAGCGTCTGGACGACGGCGCTTTCAGGATCATCCTGGACACTGGTCACCACCACCCATTGGGTGGGGCCGCGCAACAGCGCACGGGCAGCCTCGCGGCAATCCGCCAGACCCTGCAGCGTTCTGCCGGTGACCTGTTCCAGCTCGAACCGATTGGGGACGAGGCCGTGGGCTTCTGGAATCAGCAGCGTGCGCCAGGCCTCGGCCATGCCGGCCGCCGCATACACGCCCTGGTCGTAGTCGCCAATGACCGGATCCAGGTGCAGGCGCAGTTGCGGGTGGCGCTCGCGCATCGTCGACCACCAGGATGCGAGGATCCGTGCCTGCGACGGCGCGCCGAGGAAGCCGACCTGCACGACGCGAGCGCACGCGGGGATGCCGCGCGCCTCCAGGTCATCCAACCAGCCAGCGAACCACGCGTCGGGCACCGCACCGCCATGGACAGAGGGATAGTGCGGGGTATTGCTGAGCAGCGCGGTCGGCACCGCGGCCGTGAGCAGCCCGCAGGCTTCCAACGCGGGAATCGCCGCGTTGTTGCCGACCCGCCCGTAGACCACCTGGGACTGGATGCTGATGACATCGATGGGCACAGGTTGGGTCACCGTCATTCAGGACGCCCCCCCGTGTCCTGCTGCCGGTCCAGCCACGCGCCGATCGTGCGGTGGGCCGCAGCCTTCAGCGTTGCCCCATGCCGCTCGGCATCCGCGCGCAGCGTGCGCGGATCGACGCCGGCCTGGCCCAGCTCGCAGCAATGGCCGACCAGCCAGCGTTCGATTCGGCTGGCATCGGCTTCCAGGTGGAACTGCAGACCCAGCACCCGGTTGCCGACCGCGTAGGCCTGCTGCGCGCAGCTTTCGGTGCTCGCCAGCAGTTCACTGCCCTCAGGCAGCTCGAAGCGGTCGCCGTGCCAATGCAGCACCGGCACGCCGGCCAGCGGTGCCAGCACCGAGCGGCGGCCCGCATCCGTCAGCGTCAGCGCGCCGAAGCCGATCTCCTTGAAGCCCATGGGGGCGACGGCGGCGCCGAGCAGGCGCGCGATCAATTGCGCGCCCAAACAAATGCCGAGCAGCGGCCGGCCGCTGGCCAAGCGCCGTTCGAGCAGACGCAGTTCGTCGGCAAGAAAGGGATAGGCCCGCTCGTCGAAGGCGCCGATCGGCCCACCCAGTGCAATGAGAAGATCGCTTGCCGCGGCCTCCTCACCGGCCAGGTCGTCCGTCGCGGGGTCGAGGTAGCGCACGTCGAATCCACGCTCGCGCAGCAGCGGTTCGAGCGTGCCGAGGTCTTCGAAATGGATGTGGCGCAGGGCCAGGGCGGTCTTCATGCGGTCTGCTCCGATGCGGTCGATGTCGCAGCCCGGTCGTCGTCGGGCCAGTAATGGCTGTCCGGCGTCGCGCGAGCGCCAAAGATGGCCTGGCCGACGCGCACGACGGTGGCGCCTTCCTCGATGGCCAGCTCGAAGTCGCCGGACATCCCCATCGACAGTTCGTCCATGCCGATGCCCGCCGGCGCCTCCTGGCGCAGCCGATCACGCAGTTCGCGCAACAGCACGAAGCAGGGACGGACCCGCGCCGGATCGGCCGACAGCAGCGCCAGTGTCATCAGGCCTCGCACGCGCAGGGTGGAGAAGCCCGGCAGCGCCCGGACGAAGCCGGCCACCTCGGAAGGCGGCAAGCCGAACTTGCTGGCCTCGCCCGAGGTGTTGACCTGCACGAACACATCCAGTGCGCGCCCTTCGGCTTGCAGGCGACGGTCCAGCGCCTCCGCCACACGCAGGCTGTCCAGGGCCTGGAACTCGCTGGCGAAGCGTGCCACGACCTTGGCCTTGTTGGTCTGCAGGTGGCCGATGACCGACCAGCGCAGGTCGGCGAGATCCACCATCGCTTCGGCCTTGCGCTGCGCCTCCTGCACCTTGTTCTCACCCAGGTCGCGGCAGCCGGCGGCGTAAGCCAGACGGATGCGCTCCTCCGGCACGGTCTTGCTGACCGGCAGCAGGCGCACATCGGACGGATCGCGTCCCGCGCGGGAGCAGGCATCGGCGATGCGCCGATGCACCGCCGCCAGATTGCGCCGAAAGTCCTCGACGCTGTGTGCGGTGGGCCAGGGATGCGTCTGCGCGTTCATGGACAAGGGGTTCTCCGTGCTGCTAACATTGTCATAGGACAAAATATACATTGTCACGGGACAAACGGGAATGGCAGAAAAGACCGCGTCGGACATCTTTGAGCGCATTCGCCGCGAGGCACATGCGGGCCAGCTTGCCGCGGGCCAGACACTGCCGTCCGTGCGCGAGATGGCCGATCAACTGGGCGTCAACCGCAACACGGTCGCCGCCGCGTACCGGAAGCTGGTGGCCGCAGGCATTGCCGAGACGCTGGGGCGCAACGGAACGGTGATCCGGCCAGCGGCGCGTCTCGGTGAGCAGGAGGGCCTGCAGCCCGGCTCGGCGCTGGCGGATCTGGCCAGCGGCAATCCGGACCCGGCCTGGCTGCCCGATCCATTGCAGGCGCTGGCAGCCAGCGGCTACCGGCCCGCGCTGTATGGCCAGCCTGTACTCGACCCAGCACTCGAACGGCTGGCGCGGCAGTGGTTCGGAGCGGATCTCCGGGAGGGTGACGGTCTGGTGCTGGCGCATGGTGCGGTCGATGCGATCGAGCGTCTGTTGGCTGCCTACCTCGTCGCCGGCGACAAGGTGGCGGTGGAGGACCCGTGCTTCCTCGGCAGCCTCAACATCCTGCACAGCACGGGCCTGGCAGCGGTGCCCGTGGCCATGGATGCGCACGGCATGCGCCCGCAGGCGCTGGAAGCGGCGCTGGCCAATGGCGCCCAGGCGGTGCTGTGCACACCAAGGGCGCAAAACCCCACCGGCTGCGGCCTGAGCGAGCAGCGCGCCCGCGAACTGCGCCGCGTGCTCGCCCGCCATCCGCACGTGCTGGTGATCGAGGACGACCACTTCGCCTTGCTGGCCGAGACGCCGTACTTCTCTATCGCGCCCGCGGCCACCACGCGGCGGGCGCTGGTGCGCTCCGTGTCCAAGGGCTTCGGCCCGGACCTGCGGCTGGCCTTCATCGCTACCGATGCGGGGACCGCCGCAAGGCTCGGCATGCGACTGGCTCCCGGCACGACCTGGGTCAGCCACCTGCTGCAGGCGGCCGTGCGCGGCCTGCTCGGATCCGACGCGGCCACGGCGCGCCTGCATGCGGCCAAGACCGCCTACGCCATGCGTCGCAAGGCCCTGATCGATGCACTCGGCGCCGTGGGCATCGCCGCCAGGCAGCCCTGCGACGGGTTCAATGTGTGGATTCCGTTGCCGGAAGACCGTGACGTTCACCGCACCGCGCAAAGCCTCGCACGCTGCGGCTGGGCCGTGCGAACCGGCGATGCCTTCGCGATCGCGCCCGCGGCCCCCGCGCTGCGAGTCACGGTCTCGACGCTCGAACCCGGGGACGCGGCGCGCTTTGCCGCGCAACTGCGCGACTGTCTGGGGCGTGTATGAAGCCAGTCTGCATGGCATCGTGCCTGTCCTCTCGCGGGTCCGTCTGCGTACCGGTCCATGGCGCGCTACGGCGCCTGCAAGGCGGAGGCGACGCGAGCGGGCCACGGGCGCCGTTCCAACAAGCCGGTCTCCCGTTCCCGCAGCGTCCGGCCGACCTGGCTCGCCTCGGTCACGGACGCGCGAAAGTCCCGGATCAGTTGTCGCGTCACCGGCCCCACGGGCCATTCGGTGGTCGCCGCGTCCTCGACCAGCGCCACCACCGGCTGCAGTTCGACCGAGGTGCCGGCGGTGAATACCTCGGAGGCGGCGCGCAGTTCGTCCAGCGTCACGGTCCGCTCCTCGACCCGCAGCCCGCGCTGGCGCGCCAGTCCCATCACGTGCCGCTTGGTGATGCCGTCGAGGAAGCAGGTCGGCAATGGGGTCACCAGCACCCCGTCATGGACCATCAACAGGTTGGTTGCCGTGGTCTCGGCGACCCGGCCTTCGCTGTCGAGCAGCAGTGCGTCGTCGCAGCCCGCCGCTGCGGCGGCATGGCGCGCAAGGGTACCGATCATGTACAGCCCCGAGCACTTGGCCGCGGTGGGTGCGGTGTCAGGACGGGGACGCCGCCAACTCGCCAGCTGCAGCCGGATGCCTTCCTCGGCGCGGCCCTGGGACGCCGCCGTGGGCCAGTCCCAGGCCGCGATCGCCACGTGGATGCGGGCGCGCGGCGAAGCGATGGAAACACTCTCCGCGCCGCGCCAGGCCACCGGGCGGATGTAGGCGTCGTCGAGCTGGTTGGCCCACAGCACCGCCTCGATGGCCTGTGTCAGTTCGCCTTGCGACCACGGCAGGTGGTAGTCCAGCAGCGCGGCGGACTGCTGGAAGCGTTCCAGGTGAGGCGCATTGAGGAAGACATGACCGCCATAGGCGCGCATGCCCTCGAAGACGGCCCCGCCCATATGCAGCGCATGCGTGAGCACGTGCAGGCGCGCCTCGCGCCAGGGCAGCAGCTCGCCATCGAGCCAGATCAGGCCATCGCGATCGTCAAGGGAATTGAGCATGGTGCGCACCGCTGTACAGGTTGTCGATGGCGTCAGTGTGCGGCCGGTTCGCCGTCGGCACGAGTGAGCAAATCTCAGACGATGCTGAGTTTTGGTCCTCGTGTCGGCGAGCGTGGAGACGACGATTTCCGGTTTAATGAGTCCATGAACGACCAATGACTTCCAGGAGGGTGAATCCCCCATGCGCATCCCTGTCCCGTTGAATGCCTTGCGCGCCTTCGAGGCTGCGGCGCGCCATCTCTCGATCAAGGACGCGGCCCTGGAACTGGCGGTCACCCCCTCGGCGGTCAGCCACCAGTTGCGCACGCTGGAGGACATGCTCGGCGTCGAACTGCTGCGCCGCATCGGTACGCGGCTGGAATTGACCAGCGCCGGCCGCCGGCTGGCACCTAGCCTCAACGAGGGTTTCGCCCTGATCGCCGAGGGCGTGAGCAGCTTGCGCGAGGAGCGGCGCGACGGGCCCCTGCGCGTGAACATGCTGCCGACCTTCGCGACCAACTGGCTGTCGCCCCGCCTGAGCCTGTATCCGTTCGAGCGGCGCGGCTTCTCGCTGGACATCTCCACCACGCAGGACGACGTGGATCTGGCCGCCGGCGTGGCCGATGCCGGCATCTGGTATGGCGACGGCCAGTGGGCCGGCCTGCAGGCCGACCTGTTGTTCGAGGCCACCATCGATCTGTACGCGCGCCCGGGCTTTGCCACCGGCTCGCGCCGGGAACGCCTCAAGCAGGTCGCGCGCGCCAACCTGTTCGTTTCGCGGCATTGCCTCACTTGGCAGCGCTGGATGGACAGCCTGCCCGGCGGGCCGTTCGAGCCGGCTGTCGTGACCCGCGTGGATTCGGGCGGCCTGACGATGCAGGCGGCCGCCGATGGGGCTGGCGTGTCGATCGCCGTCTGCGAACTGGCCGAGAGTGCCGTCCGGCTCGGACGCCTGGCCTCGGTCTTCGACCACCCCGTGAGCGCGGGTGTCGGCTTTTGGCTCGTCTATCCCGAGGCGCTATCCGAGGATCGACGGCTGGACAACCTGCGCGGCTGGCTGCGCGAGCAATGTCAGTCGGAAAGCGGAACTCGGAACCCAGAAGCGCGGACAGCATAGACACGTATGAATACCGCATATCCGAAAGACCAGAAAGCACCGCCGGATGACGATGTGACGCTTCGACGGCTCGTTGCCCATGACGCCGTTGCACTTGCCTCCCTGCTGGCCGCCTATGGCGACGAAATGCGCCACGAGCAAGGCGCCGGGGCGAATGCACTGGCCCGTGCCAATGCCTTGATCGCCGATCCGATCGTGGAAGTGCTGGGTGGCTTTCTCGGCGACGAACTCGTCGCCTTCGCAGTGTTCTTCGATCTGCCCGAGGCGATCTCCGGAGGGCGGTCGGGCCAGCTCGACGACCTGTACGTCCTGCCCGCCGCGCGCGGGAAACGACTCGCTCAGCGGCTCATCGCGGCCATCGCCGATATCGGTCGATCACGCGCCTGGATCCATCTGCGCTGGCTGGTCCCCGAGGACAACCCCGACGCCATCCGGGCCTACGCGCGCTTCGCCGAACCCGCCGGCTGGAAGAGCTACGTGCTTTGGCTGGCCGGTAGCGAGCGGTGGTGAAGCCATGAACAACCTGCAGCAGGTCGATTGGTCGCGCCTTCCGCAGCCGGAGGATGATGGCGGCGCCCGCCACCTGACGGGCATGCGCCTGCCCACGCTTGAACTGGCATCGACGGATGGTGGCCGTGTCGATCCTTCGCGCCTGCGCGGACGCACGGTGCTTTATCTCTTCCCGATGACGGGCCGGCCAGATGTCGCACTGCCTCCAGGCTGGGACGAGATTCCAGGAGCACGGGGCTGCACCCCGCAATCCTGTGCCTTCAGGGATCATTTCGCCGAACTGAAGTCCTTGGGCGTCGCCCAGTTGTTCGGCGTGTCCACGCAGGACACCGCGTACCAATGCGAGGCGGTGGCGCGCCTGCACCTGCCTTTCCCGTTGCTGTCCGACCACCGCCTTTCATTCGCAACCGCGCTCGGTCTGCCGGTCTTCGAGGTGCAAGGCCTGGCGCTGCTCAAGCGACTGACCCTGATTGCGCGCGATGGCGTGATCGAGCATGTGTTCTATCCTGTGTTCCCGCCGGACCGGAATGCCGACGATGTCGTCGCGTGGTTGAGGCAACAGCCAGCCACTTGACCTTGGCCAGTCAGCGACACGATCAGCGCTCATGGTCGTGCGAAGTTCTCGTCAGGTCCCGCTCACCCGCAGAAGGACCACTGCTCCAACCACACCCACAGCAGTTCCATCGACAGCCAGGCGCGGAACACCAGCACGCCCGCAGCCAGCAGCACAGCCAGCGGTGCCCAACGTTTCAACCATTCGCGGCCTTGCCTCATGAAGTCGCCAACCGTGGATCGGCGCGAACGATGGTCCTGTCGTCGATCGGCCAGTGCAGAACCGTCGCCAGCAGGCCCAGCGCAATCGCCAGCAGCCAGATGCTCAGGTACGACCCAGTAGCCTCGAACATGCGGCCACCAAGCCAGACACCGAAGAATGATCCCAACTGGTGGCCGAAGAAGACGAAACCGAACAATGTGGTGATGTAGCGCACGCCGAAGATCTGAGACACCAGGCCATTGGTCAGCGGAACCGTCCCGAGCCAGAGGAACCCCATCACTGCAGCGAACAGGTAAACGCCCCATGTGCTGAGCGGCAGCAGGACGAACAGGGCCATCGCCACCGTGCGCGCCAGGTACAGGCCTGCAAGCAGGTACTTCCTGCGCAGCGTGCCACCCCAAAGCCCCAGCAGGTAGGTGCCGGCCACATTGGTCAGCGCAATGATCGCCAGCGCGGCGACGGCATCGGTGGCGGCCAGGCCCCGGTCCAGCAGGTAGGCTGGGAGGTGCGTGGCGATGAAGGCGAGTTGGAAGCCACAGGCCAGGAAGCCCAGGTTCAGCAGCCAGAAGCCGCGGTGGCGGAAGGCTTCACCGATCGCCGCCTTCATCGACAGCTCCGTGCCGACCACCGCGTTCGAGATGCTTGCGTCGCGCATCGGGAACGCCAGCGGCAGCAGCAACGCCATGACCACTGACAGAATCAGCAGCGCACCCGTCCAGGCCCAACCGCCGATCAAGGCCTGCGCAACCGGGACCATGGCGAACTGCCCGAGGCCACCGATGGCGCCGGCCAGCCCCAGTGCCCAACTGCGGCGCTCAGCCTGCACGAGGCGGCTGAGCGCGCCGTAGATCGCACCGAATGCCGTGCCCGACAGCGCGATGCCGACGCACACGCCAGCGCCCAGAACAAAGGCCACGTGGCTGTGCGCCTGAACCATGAAGAAAAGCCCCAGCGCATAGAACACGAGCCCGCCCGCGATGACCTTGGCCGAACCGTAGCGGTCGGCAATCATCCCGGTGAAGGGTTGGGCGAGACCCCAGGTCAGGTTCTGCACCGCCATCGCGAAACCGAACATTTCGCGCGACCAACCGCGATCCATCGTCACCGGCAGCAGAAACAAGCCTTGCACGTGCCGCACACCGAGGGCCAAACCCATGATCAGTCCGCCGGCCAGGATCGGAATCCAGAGCGATCGGCGCTCGTTTGCCGATGCTGTCGAGGGGGCGAGGTTCGTGTTCATGTCGTGGCTCCCGCTGCTTGCGGATCGTCCGCAGGTCGATGCTTCAGTACGCCGAGGGGGCGGGTTGGTGGCTCGCCGGTACGCAACCAGTCCAGCGCCAGGGGCCACAGCGCCTCGCGGAAGCGCTCGTGGAAGAAGGCGAAATGGCCGATTTCGGCCTGCTCGATGGCCGCGGGAGCCAAGCGCAGGTGATGACGCTCGCTGCCGGTGTAGTAATCCAGCAGGCGGTCCAGCGCCGGGACCGTGCCGAACGGATCGTCCTCGATGCCCAGCGCCAGGATCGGTGCGCGCACCTGGCCGAAGCGCCGTGCCAGCATTTCGGCTTCGGGCTCACCTTCCAGTGTCTCCCGGCCTCGGCGCACCGTGCCCTCGAAGCGGGGACCCATGCGTGCCCAGTCCAGTGCCACGCCCTTGGGCGTGTCCTCCATCCATCCCAGGCGCTTGGCTGGCACGTAGCCAAGCACCCGCGCCAGCAGCGGCATGGCCACGTGCCAGCGCAGGAACATGGCGCGGCGTGCGGCGGGCGCATAGTCGCGCCAGTAGGCGTACTGCGCCCCCATGGTGAAGATGCGCCGCACGCGGTGTGCGGACGCGGCCAGCCCGATCACGAAGCCCCCAGCGGAGTGGCCGACCACGTCGATCGGCTGGCCGGGGAATCGCCAGGCGAGGTACTGCAGCACACCCTCGAAATCGTGCTGCCCCCAGTCGATCCAGTCGGCCTGCAGCCGACGCAGCCCACGGTGTCGCGATTCGCCGATGCCGCGGTAGTCGTAGGTCACCACGTCCCATCCGTGGCTGTGGAGCCAGTCGGCAAAGCGCGCGTAGTACCGGCAGCGCACCGAGGTGGCCGCGTTGATGACCGCGACCGGATGCGGGCGTCGTGGATCACAGGAACGGCGCCAGGCGAATCCACCCAGGGCATAGCCGTCGGCGGCGCGAATATCGATGGGCTCAGCCATTCACAGCAAGACCCTGGACCAGCAGCACCACGGCCTGTGCGCCGGCCTTGCGATCCTGGGCAATGCGTTGGTACTCGGCCGATTCCGCCCAGTCATGGAAGGCGGCTTCGTCGGGAAAGGACATGAGCACGAGCTTCTGGTGCGGCCAGGTGCCTTCGATGGTGCGAGGCTGCTCGTCCGCGGCCAGCAGACGTCCCCGGTGGTGGCGGAACACCTCCATGAAGCGCGCCTGGTAGCGGTCGTAGGCGGTCCGGTCGTGGATGGTGAGTTGGGCAATGGCGAAAACGGTCATGACGCAGGCTCCGAGTCGCGATGGCGATCCGGTTCGGCGGCCGAGGTCGATTCGATGCGGTCGCCCTGCGTGCTGGGGCTGGAGAACACCAGAAAATTCACGTCCTCGTCGCCACCATTGGCGGCGATGTGGCGAGTGCCGGCCGGGACATGTACGCCTTGACCGGCTTCCAGCAACACGTCCTGGTCGGGCGTGCTCAGGCGCAGGTGGCCACTGAGCACGTAGAAGAACTGGTGCGCCCTGGCGTGCCAGTGGGGTGCTTCGGCGCCGCCTGCGGGCATCCATTCCTGCCGCACCTGCATGTGTTGCAGTTCCAGCAGTCGCCAGCCCAGGCAGACCCCACCCCAGTCATAGCGGTTGCCGTCGTCGGTCCGGACGGCGCGCAGCAGTGCCGTCATGGCGTGTCCTCCTCGGCGGGGACGCCGTGCAGAGCCTCGCCATGGACCTGCCGCCCGTTCTCGAAGCGCATGATCTCGCACATGCGCGTGCGCTTGCCGCAGGCCTGCGCCACGTAATGGACGACGACGGTCTGCGCCTCGACATCGCAGATGGCCGAGATGAGTTCGAACCGCAGGTCCGGCCTGTCGGCGAGCGCGGCCAGCCAGTAGCGGCGCAGCGCGTCCTTGCCTTGTACCCGCGTGCCACCGGTATAGGGCTGGGCCAGCGCGC
>JAQVJE010000066.1 GCA_028695325.1 Gallionellaceae bacterium | reverse complement strand
TTCAACCAGATCCTGGCACCCAAGGCCAACCTGCCCAAACAGGCCATCGCGGGGGTCGAGATCAGGGGCGTGGCTAGCCTGGCCGAGGCGCTCGACTTCCTGCGCGGATTCTGAGGCTCAGTCCGGCGGCTGCCACTCGATCAGCTGGCCGCGCCCGCCGGCACTCATCAGGCCGGCCAGTTCGCCGGCGAGTGACCCCAGGCCAGGCAGCCTGGCCTTGTCCTCGCCGGGGTGGCTCCGGGCCCGCTGCGGGCTGTTGATCGGACCCGGTATCACCAGGTTGACACGCAGGTTGGCGCTACCGGCCCATTCCGCGGCCTGGATGCGGAAGTAGGCCTCCAGGGCCGCCTTGGCGACCGCGAAGCCGCCCCAGTAGGCGGCCGGCTGGTGGCCGTGGCTCTCGCCCACCAGGACCACCGAGGCGTCCGGCGCCGCCGCCAGGAGCGGCAGGCAGGCGCGGTCGATGGCGAAGGGGGCGATGACGTTGACCTTGTACAGGCGCTGCCAGGCCTCGACGCTCTGCAGGCCGAGCGGGCTGGGCGGTTCGAACTCGGCAGCGCAGTGGATGATGCCGTCGAGCCGGCGCAACTGGTAGCCGATGGTCTGGGCCAGGGTATCGAAGTCGTGGTCGGCGGCCTTCTCCAGGTCCATGGGGAAGATCGCCGGCTGCGGGTGGCCGGCCGCGGTGATCTCGTCGTAGACCTGCTCCAGCTTGCGCGTGGTGCGGCCGAGCAGTATCACCGTGGCGCCGCGCGCGGCGCAGGCGTGGGCGCTGGCGCGGCCGAGGCCGGAGCCGGCGCCGGTGACCAGGATGACGCGCTCGCGCAGCGATGGAATGGTTTCGTCTGTCATGTCGGGGGGCTCAAGTCTCGCGGATGATCAAGCGGGCGCATTGTAGCCCGCTGCGCACGGCGCCTTCGAGGGTGGCCGGGTAATCGCCGCGGGTGTAGTCGCCGGCCAGGTAGAGGTCGGGCAGGTCGGTACGGTTGTCCGGCCGCCAGAGGTCGGGGGTGCAGGCGAAGGTGGCGCGCTTTTCGACGATCAGCTTCCAGTCGAGCAGGGTGGGCAGAGCGCCGAGCCTGCCCGCCAGGTCGTCCAGCCAGCGATCGCGCAGGGCCTCGGGCTGCAGGGCCAGGTGCGGCCCCTCGGCGCTGGCGACCACTGCCGCGAGGCCCGCCGCCAGGTCGTTGCGCTCGAAGGCCCAGGGGGCGTCGGCGGCACCGAGGGCAACCATTGGGTAGGGCAGGGCGAGGGGGGCGGCGAAGCGCAGCCAGAGAGTGGCGATGGGCTGCCAGTCGAGGTCGTGCAGGCGGCTGCCGAGCGCCCGCGTCTCGGGCAGGTTGGCCAGCAGTTCGGGCACCCGGGCCGGATGGCAGGCCAGGATCACCCGCTCGGCCAGGTTGTCGGGGCCGAGCAGGCGCAGGCCGCCCGGCTCGCGGGCGAGGCCGGTCACCCGGCTGGCCAGGCGGACCTCGCCGCCCAGGGTGCGGATGCGTTCGGCGGCAGCGTCGGGCAAGAGGCGGCCGAGGTCGGCGCGGTTGAACAGTAGGTCGCTGGCTGCGCGCGGGCCGGCCAGGCTGTCGCGCAGCACGTTGCAGAACACCTGGGCCGAGGCCAGGTGGAGCGGGGTGTTGAGGGCGGCGACGCAGATCGGCTGCCAGAGGCGCTCGACCAGGCGGGCCGGCTGGCGATGCCAGGCCAGCAGTTCGGCCGCCGTGTCGTCGGCCGGCAGCTGGAAACGCCGCCGCCTGAGCGCCTGCATGAAGCGGACGGCGGCGAGCTTGTCGGCGAGGCCGAGGCCGCGCGCCGCGAGCAGGCCGGCGGCCAGGTGAAGCGGGGCGGGCAGGCGGGGCAGGGCAAGGCAGAAGCCGGGGCCATGGAATTCCAGCTGGCGGCGCTCGATCCGGTCCAGGGTGTCCAGCCGCTCCATCAGCGCCAGTGTCTCGCTGTAGGCCCCGGCCATCAGGTGCTGGCCGTTGTCGATGGCGACGCCGTGCCAGTCCACGCTGCGGGCGCGCCCGCCCAACTGGCGGGCGGACTCATGCAGGCTGACCGGATGGCCAGCCTCGGCCAGGGCCAGGGCGGCGGTCAGGCCGGCCCAGCCGCCCCCGACCACGGCGACCGACGGTTTCAAGCGCGCAGCCATGTCCTTCCCGCCAGCCACACCTTGTGCGCCTTCGCCAGCCGGATGCGCCTCGCGAGCACCGGATAGCCCTCGGCGCGGATCCGCTCCAGGGTGGCGCGGTAGATCGCCGCCATGACCAGACCGGGCCGCTGGCTGTGGCGGTCGCCGGCCGGCAGCAGGGCCATGGCCTCGTCGTAGGTGGCGGCGGCGCGCCGGTACTGGAACTCCATCAGGTGGTTGAAGTCTGCGCCGGCGCGGCCCTGCAACAGGTCTGCCTCGGCGACGCCGAACTCGGCCAGCTCGGCCTGGGGCAGGTAGATGCGGCCACGGCGGGCGTCCTCGCCGATGTCGCGGATGATGTTGGTGAGCTGGAAGGCCAGCCCCAGGCGGGCGGCATACTTGAGGGTGGCGTGGTCGCGATAGCCAAAGATGCCGGCCGCCACCTCGCCGACCACGCCGGCGACCCGGTGGCAGTACAGGCGCAGGTCCTTGAACTCGGCGTAGCGGGTCTGCGCGAGGTCCATGGCCATGCCGTCGATGATTTCCTCCATCTGCTCGCGGTCGATGCCGTAGGGCCCGATGGCCGGTAGCAGGGCGAGGGCGACCGGGTGGCTGGGCTGGCCGCCGTACAGGCGGTCCAGCTCGCCGCGCCACCAGTCCAGCTTGGCGCGCGCCACGGCCGGCTCGCGGCAGTCGTCGACGATGTCGTCGACCTCGCGGCAGAAGGCGTAGAAGGCGGTGATGGCGTCGCGCCTGGGCCGGGGCAGGAACAGAAAGCTGATGGTGAAGCTTGAGCCGCTGGCGGCGGCCTTGTCCCGGCAGTATTGCTGCGGCGTCATCGGCCGCATCCGGTACCGCAACCGCCACCGGTGCCGCCGCCCGCGCCGCGCTCGCGGCGCTGCGGCCACAGTGCGCCGCGCAGCATGGGGTACCAGTCGGCCAGGGTGAGGCGCGGGCGCTGGGCGAAGACATCGCCCCGGCACTCGCCCAGCTTGTAGAGGATGCGCTCGCCGCCCAGGATGATCAGGCGCGTCTCGACCCCGATGCGGCCCTTCAGGGCCAGGCCGAGCGGCGCGCCGGCCTTGAGCATGCGGCGGGCGCGCTCGATCTGGGTCTTCATGAACTGCTGCCAGAGTGCGTCGACCCGGCCCTCGGCGATCTGCCGCTCGCTGATGCCGAATTTCGCCATCTCGTCCTGAGGCAGGTAGACGCGCCCCTTCTCATAGTCCACCGCGACGTCCTGCAGGAAGTTGATCAGCTGCAGTGCCGAGCAGATGCCGTCCGACCAGGCCTGGTGCTTCTCGTCGTGGTTGTCATAGAGCATCAGCAACAAGCGGCCGACCGGAATGGCGGACTTGCGACAATAGTCCATGATCTCGCCGAAGTGGGCGTAGCGGGTTTTTTGGCAATCCTGGGCGAAGGCATCGAGGAGGTCGTGGAAGGGCTGGAAGGCCAGCCCGTGCTGGCGGATGGCCTCGCCGAGGGGAGAGAAGATGGGGTCGTCTACCGTCTCGCCACGCTCCAGGGCATGGAGTTTGCTACGGAACGTTTGCAGGTCGGCCAGGCGCCGTTCGGCCGGGGCGTCGCCCTCGTCGGCGATGTCGTCGGCGGCGCGGGCGAAGGCATAGATGGCGCGGATGGGCTTGCGCAGCCGGCGCGGCAGCACGATCGAGGCGACCGGGAAGTTCTCGTAGTGCCCGGCGTTGACGAGGGAGCCTGTGCTGGTTTGCGTAATCATTTAAAAACAAGGAGTTATATGTGGCGTACGGACAGGCTCGGCTGACACGCGCGGATCGCTATATTACACTTCAGCGTTTTCGCGAAAGTGGCGGAATTGGTAGACGCACTGGATTTAGGTTCCAGCGGGGAAACCTGTGCGGGTTCGAGTCCCGCCTTTCGCACCAGAGTGTAGCAATCCAACAAGGAACCGAGATGTCCGCAACCGTAGAAACCCTGGAAGGCCTGGAGCGCCGTGTCACCCTCAACCTGAACCCGGCCGAGATCGACGCCGAGGTGAACAAGCGCCTGCAGAAGCTGAGCAGGAACGTCAAGCTGGACGGCTTCCGGCCCGGCAAGGCGCCGGCCAAGATGGTCGCTCTGCGCTATGGTGGCGAGGTGCGTGGCGAAGTGCTGGGCGACGCCCTGCAGAAGGCCTTCTTCGCCGCCGTCGAGGCAGACAAGCTGGATGTCGCCGGCTACCCGCGCTTTGAGCCGGCCGGCGAGGGTGCCTTCACCGCCACCTTCGAGGTCTATCCCGAGGTGAGCGTGGGCGACCTGGGCCAGATCAAGGTGACCCGCCCGGTGGCCGAGGTGAGCGACGCCGACGTCGAACGCACCCTCGACGTCCTGCGCAAGCAGCGCGTCCGCTTCAATGCCGTCGAGCGCGCCGCCGCGAACGGCGACCGTGTCCACATCGACTACCTGGGCAAGATCGACGGCGTCGCCTTCCAGGGTGGCGAGGCGAAGGACTTCCCGCTCATCCTGGGCGAGGGCCGCACCCTGCCCGACTTCGAGGGCAGCCTGGCGGGCATGCAGGCTGGCGAGAGCAAGACCTTCGAGGTCAAGTTCCCGGACGACTACTTCGCCAAGGAACTGGCCGGCAAGACCGCCACCTTCGAGGCCACCATGAAGTCGGTGCATGCCGCCGTGCTGCCCGAGGTCGACGAGGCCTTCGCCCAGAGCCTGGGTATCAAGGAGGGCGGCCCGGCCAAGCTGAAGGAGGAGATCGCCGCCAACCTGGACCGCGAGGCGCGGCGCCGCATCCAGGCACGCCTGAAGGAGCAGGTCATGGACGGCCTGCTCGCGGTCACCCCGTTCGACGTGCCCAATGGCCTGGTCGCCATGGAGACCCGCAGCCTGATGGAACACGCGGTCAACGACCTCAAGGCGCGCGGCATGAAGGAGCAGGACATCAAGCTCAGCGAGCAGGTCTTCGAGCCCCAGGCCAAGCGCCGCGTCGCCCTTAGCCTGCTGCTCAACAGCTTCGCCCGTGCCCACGAGATCGGTGCCGAGGAAGACAAGGTGCGCGCCAAGGTGGACGAGTTCGCCCAGAGCTACGAAGACCCGAGCGAGGTGGTGGCCTGGTACTATCAGGACGCCAACCGCCTGCGCGAGGTCAAGGCCATGGTGGTCGAGGACAACGTCGTCGACCTGGTGCTTCAGAAGGCCCAGGTCACCGACGAGCCGACCACGCTCGAAAACCTGATGGGGAAAGCCTGATGAGCCAATTCGATCACGTCGCCGTGATGCCGGAGCCATCCATGCTCGGCTATATACCGATGGTCGTCGAGCAGAGCGGCCGTGGCGAGCGCTCCTATGACATCTACTCGCGCCTGCTCAAGGAGCGGGTGGTGTTCATGGTCGGCCCGGTCAACGACCAGACCGCCAATCTGGTGGTGGCCCAGCTCCTGTTTCTGGAGTCGGAGAACCCCGACAAGGACATCTACCTGTACATCAACTCGCCGGGCGGCTCGGTCACTGCCGGCATGGGCATCTACGACACCATGCAGTTCATCAAGCCGGACGTGTCGACCCTGTGTATCGGCCAGGCCGCCAGCATGGGCGCCTTCCTGCTCGCCGCCGGCGCCAAGGGCAAGCGCTATGCCCTGCCCAACTCGCGGGTGATGATCCACCAGCCTCTGGGCGGCTTCCAGGGCCAGGCCTCGGACATCGAGATCCACGCCAAGGAGATACTCTTCCTGCGCGCCCGCCTGAATGAGATGCTGGCCAGGCACACCGGCCAGCCCCTGGAGGTGATCGAGCGCGACACCGATCGCGACTATTTTCTTTCCGCCGACGACTCAGTGCAATACGGTCTGGTCGATAAAGTGCTGGCCAGTCGCGCCGACGCGGCGTAAACTTGACTGAAATATTCGGGTATTTGGAACGGCGCCATGGCTGACAAGCAAGACAACGAGAAACTTCTCTACTGCTCCTTCTGCGGCAAGAGCCAGCACGAGGTGCGCAAGCTCATCGCCGGCCCGTCGGTGTTCATCTGCGACGAGTGCGTGGAGCTGTGCAACGACATCATCCGCGAGGAGGTACAGGGCGCCGGCGGCGGCGGTGAGGAGGGCGACCGCCTGCCGCTGCCGCAGGAGATCCGCGATACCCTCGACCAGTACGTGATCGGCCAGCCCCTGGCCAAGCGCGCCCTCGCGGTGGCGGTGTACAACCACTACAAGCGTCTGCGCAATCCCAGCCTGGGCAAGGACGACGACGTTGAACTGGCGAAGTCCAACATCCTGCTCATCGGCCCCACCGGTTCCGGCAAGACCCTGCTGGCGCAGACCCTGGCGCGGCTTCTCAACGTGCCCTTCGTGATCGCTGACGCCACCACCCTGACCGAGGCCGGCTACGTCGGCGAAGACGTCGAGAACATCATCCAGAAGCTCCTGCAGAAATGCGACTACGACGTTGAGAAGGCAAAGAACGGCATCGTCTATATCGACGAGATCGACAAGATCTCGCGCAAATCGGACAACCCCTCGATCACCCGCGACGTCTCCGGTGAGGGCGTGCAGCAGGCCCTCCTGAAACTGATCGAGGGCACCACCGCCTCGATCCCGCCGCAGGGCGGCCGCAAGCACCCGAACCAGGAGTACATCCAGGTCGACACCACCAACATTCTGTTCATCGTTGGCGGCGCCTTCAGCGGGCTTGACCGGGTGATCCGCAACCGCACCGAGAAGTCTGGCATCGGCTTCGGCGCCGAAGTGAAGTCCAAGAACGACCGCAAGGATGTCGGCGAGGTGTTCAAGATGGTGGAGCCGGAGGACCTCATCAAGTATGGCCTGATCCCCGAGTTCGTCGGCCGCCTGCCGGTCATCGCCACCCTGGAGGAACTGGACGAGAAGGCCTTGGTGCAGATCCTCACAGAGCCGAAGAACGCCCTGGTCAAGCAGTTCCAGAAGCTGTTCAAGATGGAGGGCGTCGAACTGGAGTTCCGCGAGGAGGCCCTCTACGCCCTCGCCAAGGCGGCCCTCAAGCGCAAGACCGGTGCCCGCGGCCTGCGCTCCATCATCGAGCATGCCCTGCTCGACATCATGTTCGACCTGCCGGGCATGAAGGGTGTCGAAAAGGTGGTCCTGGACGACAAGGCCATCACTGGAGAGGGCAAGCCGCTGCTGATCTACTCCGACCAGTCTGACAAGCAGTCGGCTCAGGTCGGCTGAATATTACCCCCGCCGGGTTGAACTTCGGCCCGGCGGCTACATCTAGCGAACATTGATTTGGTTTCGTGGTTACCGCGCAGGCGGGAACCCGTGGGCCGGATGGACTGGCCCCTGGCTCTCCGGATCAAGGTCCGGGGGTAACGGAACCGCGTACAGGCCGTTAATCGAGCGAGATCCATGAGCGCAAACGTCATCTTCACCTCACCCGTCACCCTGCCGCTGCTGCCGTTGCGCGACGTGGTGGTGTTCCCCCACATGGTCATCCCGCTGTTCGTGGGCCGGCCGAAGTCGATCAAGGCGCTGGAAATGGCCATGGAGGCCGGCAAGCACATCCTGCTGGTGGCACAGAAGTCGGCCGCCAAGGACGAGCCCGAGTTCGACGACCTCTATACCGTCGGCACCGTCGCCACCATCCTGCAGATGCTCAAGCTGCCGGACGGCACCGTGAAGGTGCTGGTGGAGGGCAGCCAGCGCGTCCAGGTCAGCGACTTCGTCGATGAGCAGACCCATTTCACCGGCCACGCGGCGCCGATCACGGAGTCCGCCGAGGACGGCAGCGAGATCGAGGCCATGCGCCGGGCCCTGGTCGCCCAGTTCGACAACTACGTCAAGCTGAACAAGAAGATCCCGCCAGAGATCCTGGCCTCCCTGGCCGGCATCGACGACGCCGGCCGCATGGCCGACACCATTGCCGCCCACCTGCCCCTGAAGCTGGAGCAGAAGCAGGCCATCCTGGAGATCTTCGGCCTCAAGGCGCGCCTCGACCACCTGATGGGCTTCATGGAGACCGAGATCGACATCCTCCAGGTCGAGAAGCGCATCCGCGGCCGCGTCAAGCGCCAGATGGAGAAGAGCCAGCGCGAGTACTACCTGAACGAACAGGTCAAGGCGATCCAGAAGGAACTCGGCGAGATCGAGGAAGGCGCCGAACTGGACGAGCTGGAGAAGAAGATCAAGGCCGCCCACATGTCCAGGGAGGCTACCAAGAAGGCCGAGGCCGAACTCAAGAAGCTGCGCATGATGTCGCCCATGTCCGCCGAGGCCACCGTGGTGCGCACCTATATCGACACCCTGGTCGGCCTGCCTTGGAAGAAGAAGACCAAGGTCAGCAAGGACCTCGCCAAAGCCGAGGAGATCCTCGACCAGGACCACTACGGCCTCGAGAAGGTCAAGGAACGCATCGTTGAATACCTCGCCGTACAGCAGCGCGTCGACAAGCTGAAGGCGCCGATTCTCTGCTTGGTTGGGCCGCCCGGGGTGGGCAAGACCTCGCTCGGCCAGTCCATCGCCCGCGCCACCAACCGCAAGTACGTGCGCATGGCACTGGGTGGCGTGCGCGACGAGGCAGAGATCCGCGGCCACCGGCGCACCTACATCGGCGCCTTGCCAGGCAAGATACTGCAGAGCATGGCCAAGGTTGGCGTGCGCAACCCCATGTTCCTGCTCGACGAAGTCGACAAGCTGGGCCAGGATTTCCGCGGCGATCCCTCGTCCGCCCTGCTGGAGGTGCTCGACCCCGAGCAGAACCACACCTTCCAGGACCACTACGTGGAGGTGGAGTTCGACCTCTCCGACGTGATGTTCGTGGCCACCGCCAACAACCTCAACATACCGGGCCCGCTGCTCGATCGCATGGAGGTGATCCGGCTGTCCGGCTACACCGAGGACGAGAAGGTCAACATCGCCATCCGCTACCTTTGCCCTAAGCAGATGAAGAACAATGGCCTGGCCGAGGGTGAACTGTCGATCAGCGAACCCGCCCTGCGCGACATCGTGCGCTACTACACGCGCGAGGCCGGGGTGCGCTCGCTGGAGCGCGAGATCGCCAAGATCTGCCGCAAGGCGGTCACCGCCCATACCCTGAAGAAGGCGCGCGGCAAGATCAGCGTCACCCCGAAGAACCTCGACAAGTACCTGGGCGTGCGTCGCTACACCTACGGCATCGCCGAGAAGGTCAACCAGGTCGGCCAGGTCACCGGCCTGGCCTGGACCGAGGTGGGCGGCGAACTGCTTACCATCGAGGCCACCCTGATGCCCGGCAAGGGCGGCATCATCCGCACCGGCCAGCTGGGCGACGTCATGAAGGAGTCGGTGGAGGCCGCCCGCACGGTGGTGCGCAGCCGCGCCCGCTCGCTCGGCATCGCGGCCGACAAGTTCGAGAAGAGCGACATGCACATCCACCTGCCCGAGGGCGCCACGCCCAAGGATGGCCCCTCGGCCGGCATCGCTCTGACCACTGCCATGGTGTCCGTGATGACCGGCATCCCGGTGCGTTGCGACGTCGCCATGACCGGCGAGATCACCTTGCGCGGCGAGGTACTTCCAATCGGTGGCCTCAAGGAGAAGCTGCTGGCCGCGCACCGCGGCGGCATCAAGCAGGTGCTGATCCCGCAGGACAACGTCAAGGACCTGGTCGACATTCCCGACAACATCAAGAACAAGCTCGACATCCAGCCGGTCAAGTGGGTCGAGCAGGTATTGGAGTTTGCTCTCGAGAGCAAGCCGGTGCCGTTGAGCGATGAGGAGACCGCCGCCGCAGCACCGGCCGCCCCGGCCGAGGGTGCTGCTGCGCTGGTCAAGCACTGACGCGAGTGGCTGGCGCGGCAGCGCTTGACACTTATTTTTCGCGCTTGCTATATAGTGCCGGCGGGGTGTCATGCCCCGCCCACTTCCACAGACCTAAGGGGGACTCCGTGAACAAATCCGAACTGATCGACGCCATCGCCAGCTCCGCAGACATCTCCAAGGCCGCCGCCGGGCGAGCCCTCGACGGCGCCATGGCGGCCATCAAGAAGGCCCTCAAGAAGGGCGACATGGTGACGCTGGTAGGATTCGGCAGTTTCTACGTCGGCAAGCGGGCTGCCCGCACCGGCCGCAACCCGCGCACCGGTGCCGACATCAAGATCAAGGCCGCCAAGGTGCCCAAGTTCCGCGCTGGCAAGGCCTTGAAGGATGCAGTAAACTAGCCGGCTTCGTGGGTGCTTAGCTCAGCTGGTAGAGCGCCTCCCTTACAAGGAGGATGTCAGCGGTTCGATCCCGTTAGCACCCACCAGTCGGTCACGAGGTTAAGGGAGTGGTAGTTCAGTTGGTTAGAATACCGGCCTGTCACGCCGGGGGTCGCGGGTTCGAGTCCCGTCCACTCCGCCAAACAAGAGGCGAACGCGAGTTCGCCTTTTTTTTGATCTGATATTGGAATGCCATGCTAGAAGCCATCCGCGAACGCGCCCAGGGCTGGATCGCCAAGGTCATCCTGGCCCTGATCATCGTCCCCTTCGCCCTCTGGGGCATCGATTCCTACATCGGCGGTGGCGGCAGCGAACCCCCCGTCGCCAGCGTGGGGGACGACCAGGTCGGCCAGCGCGAGTTCTTCCGTGCCCTGCAGAACCAGCGCGACATGCTGGCGCAGCAGAACGGGGTGAAGGTAGACATCGAGGACAAGGCATTCCGCCGCAACGTGCTCGACCAGTTGGTCGAGATCCGCCTCATCGGTCAGGCTGCCAGCCGCAACGGCCTCACGGTGTCGGCCTCCCAGATGGACGCCGTGATCAAGTCGGCGCCCATCTTCCAGGACAATGGTGCCTACTCGGAGCAGCGTTTCCAGGCCTGGCTGCGTGAACAGGGCCTGGGCGAGAAGGAACTGTTCGCCATGCTGCAGCGCGAGTCGCTGGCCCAGCAGTTCCAGATGGGCTATGGCCAGGGCGCCGTGGCCGCAGCCGCCAGCGCCGGGCGCCTGTCCGCCCTGATGGCGCAGCAGCGCGAGGTCAACGAGGCGGTGTTCGCCGCCGATGCCTTCCTGAAGGGCGTGACCATGGACGACAAGGCGGTGCAGGCCGACTATGACGCCAACAAGAGCGACTATGCCACCCCGGCCATGCTGCGCATCCAGTACCTGGTGCTGGATGCCGACGCCATCCGGACGGGTATCCAGGTCGGCGACGAGGCTGCCCGGCAGCATTACGAGGCCAACAAGGCGCGCTACCAGACGCCGGAGCAACGCAGTGCCAGCCACATCCTGGTCAAGGCCGAGGCCGACAAGGCGGCCGCCCGGGCCAAGGCGGAGAAGTTGCTCGCCCAGGTCAAGGCGACGCCAGGCAAGTTCGCCGAACTGGCCAGGCAGAACTCCGACGACCCCGGCTCCGCCGCCCAGGGCGGCAGCCTGGGCAGCTTTACCCGCGACACCATGGTCAAGCCTTTCGCCGATGCCGTGTTCGGCATGAAGGTGGGTGAGGTCAGCGACCTGGTGGAGACCGAATTCGGCTACCACATCATCCGCTTGGACGGCATCATCCCCGGTGCGGCCGTGGCGTTCGACGCGGTCAGGGCAGAGATCAAGACCGAACTGGTCAACCAGGAGGCCGAGCGCCGTTTCGCCGACGTCGCCGAGCGCTTCAGCAACATGGTCTACGAGCAGCCGGACAGCCTGGAGGCCGCCGCCAAGGAATTCGGCCTGGCCATCAGGGAGACCGGCTGGATCGGCCGCGACCGCGCGGAGCCGGCCTTCCTGGCCAAGCCGGCCCTGATGAACGCCCTGTTCTCGCCCGAGGCGCTCGACAAGCGCCAGAATACCGAGGCGGTCGAGGTGGCGCCGGGCGTGCTGGTTTCGGCCCGCGTGATCGAGCATCAGCCGGCAGGTGTGCGTCCGCTGGCCGAGGTGGCCGGCATCATCCGCGCCAAGCTGGCCGCCCAGGCGGCCCGTGCCCAGGCGATCGCGTCCGGCCAGGCCGCCCTCAAGGCCGCCGAGTCGGGCCAGGTGGTTGCCGGCCTGTCCGCGCCCATGCTGGTTTCCCGCATGCAGCC
>JAQVJE010000065.1:3142-12135 GCA_028695325.1 Gallionellaceae bacterium | reverse complement strand
TGGCATAGCGGTCGCCCAGCCGCTCCAGGGCCTCGCAGAGCAGGATCAGGGCCTCGCGCTCGGCCTCGTTGATCCAGCCCCGGGTCGAGCCGGACATGTCTATGAGAAAGCCCACCGCGATGTTGCGTTCGGCCCGGTGCATGTGCATGAACAGGCGGTCGCTCATCTCGCGGCCGTCGCGGCTGTCGGCCAGGGCCTCGACCAGGGCGTCGAGGTCGATCTCGTCGCCCTGGGGCTGACGCTTGAGGAGGCGGTTTTCGTCGCGCATGGCCTCGAAGCCGCGGCGCAGGTGCTTGACCAGGGCACTGTGCCTGGCCAGGGTGCGGGCCGGGAAGTCGTCGTACACCGGCTTAACCTCCTTCTCCCGCATCACGCACCAGTTCTTGCGGTAATGCTGGCGGCCGAGGTCCCACTCCGGATAGAACAGGGCGCCTTCCTCGTGGTAGGTGCCCTGCCAGACCGCATCCGGGTCCGCCGGCTGGTCCTCGAGCAGGCTGGGGTCGTAGTCGCCGGCGCCGGCCGGCACCAGGTATTCCGGCGGGATCAGGCCGAAGTCCAGGTGCACCGAGGTGAGTAGTTGCCTGACGTCGTCGGGCGGCGCCACCGGGGCGCCGTCCAGGGTGATCTCGAAGTCGAGGCGGCCATCCTCGTCCTCGGTGGCCACCTCGAAGCGCCCGTCGGCGGCGGCCTCCGGGCGCTCGCTGCGGTGCCCGCGCGCCTCCTCGACGAGCTCGGCCAGCTTCACCCGCAGGCGGGCCTTCTCCCTGTCCAGGCGGGCGGCGCGCGCCGCCGCCACCGCCTCGGGGCGCAACTCGCCCTGCCAGCAGCGCGGCGGGAAGTCGGGCAGGGCATAGGCCTCGGCGAGCAGGGCCAGGCTGGCCTCGACCCCGGCGCCCTCCAGGCGCCCGGCCAGGGCCTGCCACCCGGCCGGCAGTCCGGCGTCCAGTTCGAGTTCGAGCCGGCGCATCTCGCGGTGCAGGCCGGGCAGCTCGCGGGCCAGGCGGGCGGACAGGCGCAGGGCCTCCAGGCCGTGCAGCTGGCGCAGGGCGCGCTCGGGGTCGGGGTGGGCGGCGCACAGGGCGGCGAGGTCCGGGCGCAGGCTGCCGAAGCGGGTCTGCGCCCACAGGAAGGCGACGGTCGCCTTGGCCAGGCGGAAGTTGTCGGCCCGCTCGGCCAGGGCGGCGAAGATGGCGGGCAGGCAGATGCGCTCGCCGTCGGTCCAGGCGGCGTCGCCCGCCTCGACCTTCAGCCGGCGCCCCGAGAGGCCGTGCACGAAGTTGGCCAGCACCGGGGCGATGTCCTCGAACAGGGCGCCGGCCGCCTGGCCCTGGCGCTGCTGCATGAATTGGCCGACCTGGCCGGCCACCGCCAGCGCGGCGTACATGCCGGCGCGGTCGTAGGTGTCGCACAGGTGCACCGCCCAGGCCTCGATGACGCGCTGGTCGAAGCGCCGGATGAGGTCGGGCGCGCGTTTGGCGAAATCGAAGGCCAGGGTGATGTGGGTGGTGGCGATGCGCCGGACCCAGTCCAGCACGAAGTCCTGTTCGGCGCGGCTGAGGCGGGCGAGGGCTTGCGCGGCCGCGCCGACGTCGTGGAAGGTGAACTCGGTCTCCAGGCAGGCGTCGAGCCGGGTCTCGATGTCGGCGCGGGTGAGGGGTTCAGCCATGACAGCTTCGTCGGCCGCCCGGGCGGGCGTCCCTCTCCCGCTGGTGGGAGAGGGCAGGGCTGGGGACGCGGGGTGCCGGGCACATGGGCCGGTCAGAACAGCGAGGCCGACAGCTCCTGGATCGCCGCCAGCATGTCGGGGTCGTCGGTGACCGCCTGGGCGACCGCGCTGCGGCAGGCGGCGACCGGGTCGACGCCGCTGGCGATCAGTTTGCCGGCATGGACGAGAAGGCGCGTCGAGGCGCCCTCGTCGAGGCCGCTGCCCTTCAGGTTGCGGGTCATGTGGGCAAAGCGCACCAGCTTGTCGGCCAGCCCGGCATCGACCTTGGCCTCGTTGGCGACGATGCGGCGTTCCAGCTCCGGTGCCGGGTAGTCGAATTCGAGGGCGACGAAGCGCTGCCGGGTGGACTGCTTGAGGTCCTTCAGCACGCTCTGGTAGCCGGGGTTGTAGGAGATGGCGAGGCAGAACCCGTCGCCCGCCTCCAGGAGCAGGCCCAGCTTCTCCATGGGCAGGGCGCGGCGGTCGTCGGCCAGGGGGTGGATGACCACCATGGTGTCCTTGCGCGCCTCGACGATCTCGTCCAGGTAGCAGATGCCGCCCACGCGTACCGCCCGGGTCAGCGGCCCGTCCACCCAGACCGTCTCGCCGCCCCTGACCAGGTAGCGGCCGACCAGGTCGGCGGCGGTCAGATCGTCGTGACAGGACACCGTGATCAAAGGTCTGTGCAGCCGCCAGGCCATGTACTCCATGAAGCGGGTCTTGCCGCAGCCGGTCGGGCCCTTGAGCAGGACCGGCAGCCTGTTCGCGTAGGCCGCCTCGAAGATGGCGATCTCGTCGCCGATCGGCTCGTAGTAGGGCTCGCGGCGGATGTAGTGCTCTTCCTGGCTGAGTGTATGGGTGTCCACGGTGCGTCGGTCTCGGTGCGGGTCGGCCGATTATGACCTATAAACGGCCCCGTCCCGGCTTAGCGGACAGCAGGGTCTGCTTGGCTTTTGTCAGCCGCAGGCCTTGCCATAAGGGGGCCGGCGTGGCTACATGGCGGTGCCATCGTGGCCTGCCAGAAGGACCGTTGCCGTGACCGCCCGCCTTGTTGTCGCCCTTGCCGTTTCCGTCAGCCTGCTCGCGGCCTGCCGCGAGGAGAAACCGGCAGCTGCGCCACCCCCAACCGTGCTGGTGCGGCCGGCCGCCGCCGCGGACGGGGCGGCGGCGACCTATGCCGGCGAGGTGCGTGCCCGCCACGAGGCCGACCTGGCCTTCCGGGTCGGCGGCAAGCTGGTCGCCCGCCTGGTCGACGTCGGCACCCCGGTGCGGCCGGGCACGGTACTGGCCCGCCTGGACCCTGCCGACCTCGAACTCAATGTCGCCGCCGTGCGCGCCCAGGTGGCCGCCGCCGAGAGCGACCTCGCCCTGGCCCGCGCCGACCTCGACCGCTACACCGCCCTGGCGCAGGCGAAGTTCGTCAGCCCGGCCATGCTGGACGCCAAGGCCACCGCCCACCAGGCGGCCGCCGCCCGCCTCGATCAGGCCAGGGCGCAGCTGGCGGTGACCGGCAACCAGGCCGGCTATGGCAGCCTGGTCAGCGATCGCGCCGGCGTGGTCACCGCGGTGCTGGCCGAGGCCGGCCAGGTGGTGGCGGCCGGCCAGCCGGTGCTGCGGGTCGCCCGCCCGGAGGAGAAGGAAGTGCTGATCTACGTGCCGGAGGGCCAGTTGGCTGCCCTCAAGGCCACCCGGGCCATCTCCGTGACGCTCTGGGCGCGACCGGACCTGAGGCTGCGTGGCCAGCTGCGCGAGTTGGCCCCGGCCGCAGACCCGGCCACCCGCACCTATGCCGCGCGCATCCGTCTGGTCGACGCCGACCCGGCGGCCGAGCTGGGCATGACCGCCGAGGTGGCCCTGGCCCCGGCGTCGGCCGGGGGCGGCGTCCTGGTGCCGCTGTCGGCGGTGCTCGAGCGCGGCGAGGGGGCGGAGGTCTGGGTGGTGGTGCAGGACCGCGCCGAGCGCCGGCCGGTCACGGTGGCGGCGTGGCGCCAGGACGGCGCCGTCCTGGCCGCGGGCGTGGCGCCCGGCGAGGCGGTGGTGGCGGTGGGGGCGCACAAGCTCACGCCCGGCCAGGCGGTCAAGCCGCTGCCGTTCAGGAACGCGGCGCGCTGACCCGTCATGACCGGCTTCAACCTGTCTGACTGGGCCCTGCGCCACCGCGCCCTGATGGGCTATTTCATGGTCGTGCTGGCCCTCATGGGGGTGTACGGCTACCGCCACCTGGGCCAGGCCGAGGACCCCTCCTTCACCTTCAAGCTGATGGTGGTGCAGACCCGCTGGCCGGGCGCCTCGGCCGTGGAGGTCGAGGAGCAGGTCACCGACCGCATCGAGCGCAAGCTGCAGGAGGTGCCCTACGTCGAGAAGATCACCAGCTTCTCGCGCCCGGGCGAGTCCACCGTGCTGTTCCTGGCCCACGAGTCGACCCCGCCCAAGGCGGTGCCGGACGTCTTCTACCAGGTGCGCAAGAAGATCGGCGACATCCGCCACACCCTGCCGGCCGGCATCCGGGGGCCGTTCTTCAACGACGAGTTCGGTGACGTGTTCGGCAACATCTACGCCATCACCGGGGCGGGCCTCGGCTATGCCCAGCTCAAGGACTATGCCGACGACGTGCGCGACCGCCTGCTGCGCGTCCCCGACGTCGCCAAGGTGGAACTCTACGGGGTGCAGGACGAGCGCATCCACATCGATATCGACAACCTGCGCCTGGCCACCCTGGGCATCGACCTCAACGCCGTTGCCCAGGCCCTGGCACAGCAGAACGCGGTGACCGAGGGCGGCTACTTCGAGACTACCCAGGAGCGCATCTACGTGCGCGCCAGCGGCTCCTACGACACCGTCCAGGCGGTCGAGGACACGGTGATCCGGGTGGCGGGGCGCAGCCTGCGCATCGGCGACATCGCCCGCGTCACGCGCGGCTACGCCGAGCCACCGCAGCCGGCCATGCGCTTCAACGGCCAGCCGGCCATCGGGGTGGGCGTCACCATGGCCAGGGGCGGCGACATCATCCACCTGGGCGACCACCTCGCCGTCGCGATCGGCGAACTGCGCGCCGGCCTGCCCCTGGGGGTGGCGATCGACAAGGTGGCCGACCAGCCCGAGGTGGTGAAGTTCTCCATCCGCTCCTTCGTGCAGGCGCTGGCCGAGGCGGTCGCCGTGGTCCTCCTGGTCAGCTTCATCAGCCTGGGCTTTCGCACCGGCCTGGTGGTGGCGCTGACCATCCCGCTGGTCCTGGCGGTGACCTTCTTCGTCATGTGGTGGACCGGCACCGGTCTGCACAAGGTCTCGCTGGGCGCCCTGATCCTCGCCCTGGGCCTGCTGGTCGACGACGCCATCATCGCGGTGGAGATGATGTGGGTGAAGATGGAACAGGGCTGGGAGCGCCACCGCGCCGCCTCCTTCGCCTACGTCAGCACGGCCGGCCCCATGCTGGCCGGCACCCTGGTTACCGTGGCCGGCTTCCTGCCCATCGCCATCGCCAAGTCGGTGGTGGGCGAGTACGCCTTCGCCTTCTTCTCGGTCAACGCCACCGCGCTCCTGCTGTCCTGGCTGGCGGCGGTGCTGGTGGTGCCCTACCTGGGCTTCAAGCTCTTGCCCGACCCGCACGCGCCGCAGGGGCACGGCTGGCTAGTCGCGCGCCGCCAGGCCGTCATGCAGCGCCTGGGCCTCGCTGCCGCCCGGCCGACCGGACGGGTCGTGGCGGGCGGCCACGACGTCTACGACACCCCCTTCTACCGCCGCCTGCGTCGTGTCGTGGACTGGTGCGTGGCGCAGCGCTGGATCGTCATCGCCGCCACCGTGGTCCTGTTCGTCGTTGCCGTGAACGGCATGAAGCTGGTGCAGAAGCAGTTCTTCCCGTCCTCGGCCCGCCTGGAGCTCACCGTCGACCTGCGCCTGCCGCAGGGTGCCTCGCTGAAGGCGGTGGAGGCCGAGGTGAGTAAGATGGAGAAGGTGCTCGCCGCCGACCCCGGCGTCGAACACTACACCGCCTACGTCGGCTGGGGCTCGCCGCGCTTCTACCTCTCCCTGGACCAGCAGCTTCCGGCCGCCAACTTCGGCCAGTTCATGGTCATGACCCGCTCCATCGCCGACCGCGAGGCGGTGCGCCAGCGCCTGATCGAGCGCTTCGAGAGCGACTTCCACGGCCTGCGCGGCGCCGTGTTCCGGGTCGAGAACGGCCCGCCGATCGGCTTCCCGGTGCAGTTCCGCGTCTCCGGCGCGGACATCCCGGCCCTGCGCCAGTACGCCCACCAGGTCGCTGACGTCATGCGCCGGAACCCCAACGTCTCCAACGTGCAGTTCGACTGGGACGAGGCGTCCAAGATCGTCCGCGTCCTGATCGACCAGGACAAGGCGCGCCTCGTCGGGGTGAGCAGCCAGGACGTCGCCACCTTCCTCAACGCCACCCTGGTGGGCGCCGCCGCCACCAGCTACCGGGAGGCCGACCGCGTCATCGACGTCGAGCTGCGCGGTGCCGCGGCCGAGCGCCTGGACCTCGCCCGCCTGGCCGACCTGGCGCTGCCGACGCGGGCCGGCCGCAGCGTGCCGCTGGCCCAGGTCGCCAGCATCGAATACGGCTTCGAGCCTGGCATGGTCTGGCGGCGCAACCGCCTGCCCACCATCACCGTGCGCGGCAACGTCTACGACCAGGGCATCGAGGCGGCCACCGTCACCGCCCAGATACTGCCCGAGCTGGAACCCATCCGCGCCGCCTTGCCGGCCGGCTTCCTGCTCGAGACCGGCGGCTCGGTGGAAGAGTCGGGCAAGGCCCAGGGCGCGGTGTTCGCCGGCATCCCGTTGTTCATCGCCGCGGTACTGACGGTGTTGATGATCCAGCTGCAGAACTTCTCCCGCGTGGTCATGGTGGTGCTCACGGCACCGCTCGGCATCATCGGCGTTGCCGCCTTCCTGCTCCTGTTCGGCAAGCCCTTCGGCTTCATGGCGCTGCTTGGCGTGATCGCCATGCTGGGCATGATCATGCGCAACTCGGTGATCCTGATCGACCAGATCGACCAGGACCTGGCCGCCGGCAAGGGGCAATGGGAGGCCATCGTCGGCTCGGCGGTGCGCCGCTTCCGGCCCATCGTGCTGACCGCGGCAGCGGCGGTGCTGGCCATGATCCCGCTGTCGCGCAACGTCTTCTTCGGGCCCATGGCGGTGAGCATCATGGGCGGCCTGACCGTGGCCACCCTGCTGACCATGCTGTTCCTGCCGGCACTCTACGCGGCGTGGTACCGGGTGAGGCGTTCATAGATTTAACCTGTCTAATAATTCATATCTGTAGTCTGTGGCTATGAAGTCGATTGGAAAATACGACCCTGCGGCGCGGTATGGTTAGGTAGACTGAGGATGCATCGGGCAAGACGGCCCGCCCGCACGTCAGTCAACTCTAGTCAGGAGGTACATGAAATGGATACAAGCAAGCCAACCGGCAAGTGCCCGGTGATGCACGGTAGCCACACGGCCGCAGGCCACACCAACATGGACTGGTGGCCTGACGCGCTGAACCTCGACATCCTCCACCAGCACGACAGCAAGACGGATCCCTACGATGGCGGCTTCGACTACCGCGTGGAGGTGAAGAAACTCGATGTCGCGGCCCTGAAGAAGGACCTGGCCGCGCTGATGACCGACAGCCAGGACTGGTGGCCGGCCGACTGGGGCCACTACGGCGGCCTGATGGTCCGCATGGCCTGGCACTCTGCCGGCTCCTACCGCGTGGCCGACGGCCGCGGTGGCGCCGGCACCGGCAACCAGCGCTTCTCGCCGCTCAATTCCTGGCCCGACAACGTCAACCTCGACAAGGCCCGCCGCCTGCTCTGGCCGATCAAGAAGAAGTATGGCAATCGGATCAGCTGGGCCGACCTGATCATCCTGGCCGGCAACGTGGCCTACGAATCGATGGGTCTCAAGACCTTCGGTTTCGCCTTCGGCCGCGAGGATATCTGGCATCCGGAAAAGGACGTCTATTGGGGCTCGGAGAAGGAATGGCTGGCGCCCAGCGGTGGCGAGGGCAGCCGCTATTCCGGCGAACGCGACCTGGAAAACCCGCTCGCCGCGGTGATGATGGGCCTGATCTATGTCAACCCGGAAGGCGTCGACGGCAAGCCGGATCCGCTCAGGACCGCCCGCGACGTGCGCGAGACCTTCGCCCGCATGGCCATGAACGACGAGGAGACCGTGGCGCTCACCGCCGGCGGCCACACCGTCGGCAAGACGCACGGCAACGGCGACGCCAGTCGCCTGGGCCCGGCGCCCGAGGGCGCGGAGGTGGAGGAACAGGGGCTGGGCTGGATCAACCACGAGAGCCGCGGCATCGGCCGCGACACCGTGAGCAGCGGCATCGAGGGCGCCTGGACCACCCACCCGACGAAATGGGACAACGGCTATTTCGACATGCTGTTCAAGCACGACTGGTGGCTGCAGAGGTCGCCCGCCGGCGCCTGGCAGTGGGAACCGGTCGACATCGCCGAGGAAGACATGCCGGTCGACGTGGAAGACCCGTCGATTCGCCGCAAGCCGATCATGACCGACGCCGACATGGCGCTGCGCTTCGACCCGGCGTACCGCAAGATCGCCGAGCGCTTCCGCAACGACCAGGCCTACTTCGAGGAGGTGTTCGCGCGCGCCTGGTTCAAGCTCACACACCGCGACATGGGTCCGAAGTCGCGTTACATCGGCCCGGAGGTGCCGGCGGAAGACCTCATCTGGCAGGACCCGGTGCCAGTTGGCCGCACCGACTACGACGTCGCCGCGGTGAAGGCACGGATCGCCGCCAGCGGCCTTTCCATCTCCGAGCTGGTTGCCACCGCCTGGGACAGCGCGCGCACCTTCCGCGGCTCGGACAAGCGCGGCGGCGCCAACGGCGCGCGCATCCGCCTCGCCCCGCAGAAGGATTGGGAGGGCAACGAGCCCGCGCGCCTCGCCAGGGTGCTGGGGGTGTACGAGAAGATCGCTTCTGAAACAGGTGCCAGCGTCGCCGACGTCATCGTGCTCGGCGGCAACGTCGGCCTCGAACAGGCGATCGCGGCTGCGGGCTTCGCGGTCGAGGTACCGTTCGCGCCGGGCCGGGGCGATGCCACACAGGAGATGACCGACGCCGCGTCGTTCGACGTCCTCGAACCGTTGCACGATGCCTACCGCAACTGGCTGAAGAAGGATTACGTCGTCAAGCCCGAGGAACTGATGCTCGACCGCACCCAGCTGATGGGGTTGAGTGCGCGCGAGATGACCGTGCTGCTGGGTGGCATGCGGGTGCTCGGCGCCAACCACGGCGGCAGCGCGCACG
>JAQVJE010000065.1:0-3042 GCA_028695325.1 Gallionellaceae bacterium | reverse complement strand
TACGTCGTCAAGCCCGAGGAACTGATGCTCGACCGCACCCAGCTGATGGGGTTGAGTGCGCGCGAGATGACCGTGCTGCTGGGTGGCATGCGGGTGCTCGGCGCCAACCACGGCGGCAGCGCGCACGGTGTATTCACCGAGCGAGTCGGCGTGCTGAGCAACGACTTCTTCGTCAACCTGACCGACATGGCCTACTCGTGGATGCCGGTGGGCAGCAACCTGTACGAGGTACGCGAGCGCAAGGGCGGGGCGCTGAGGTGGACGGCCACCCGGGTCGATCTGGTGTTCGGCTCCAACTCGGTGTTGCGTGCCTACGCCGAGGTCTACGCGCAGGACGACAACCGCGAGAAGTTCGTCAGGGACTTCGTGGCCGCCTGGACCAAGGTGATGAACGCGGACCGCTTCGACCTGGCCGCCTGATCCCCGCCTGAAAGCAAACGGCCCGCGCTGCGACAGCGCGGGCCGTTTGTCACGGTGCAACGTGGCTCAGGGTTCGGAGCCGCAGCCGCAGTCGCCGGGCTGGCCGGGGGGGGCGCAGTACTTCTCGTCCTCGATGCGTTCGCGGTCGGCCTCGAACTCGGCGCGGATCGCCTCGGCCTTGGCCTTCAGGCGCTCGACGCGGGCCTCGTAGGCACCGTCCTTCTCGGTCAGGCACTTCTCGCCGAACAGCACGTGGCGCAGGAAATCGTTGCTGAAGGCCAGCAGCTTCTCGTCGTCGGCGACCAATTCGGCCATCTGCTCGACCGGGATGTCATAGGTCTTGTTGAAGGAGTCGCTGATCACGAAGGCGCGGAAACGATCGAGGTCGTAGTTGGCCATGAAGAAGAGCTGGTTGGTGATCATCGGCGGCTTGCCGATGGCGGGGCCGGCCGACTTCTTCTTCAGGATCAGCTGGCGCCAGCCGCGGCCCTTTTCGTCGTACTCCGTGGCGCCCTGGGCGGCGCGGTATTCGTCGATGGTCTGGGTGTCGGGTTCCTGGTGGCCGAAGCAGGTCTTTTCCTGCACCAGGGCGAAGGACAGGCGGTCGACGTATTCGTCCGAATTGCGCACCGACAGTAGCGCCACCGGATAGTAGCGGCAGGCGGTCGGGCGGTCCTCGTAGACCGAGCAGCCTTCCTCGACCATGAACTGGCAGGCGGTGCCGCCGTCGACGCAGCGCAGCTTGACGCCGGGGGTGCCGTCCTTGTCGATCTCGTAGGGCACCGTGTATTTCTGCAGGAACTCGCCCGACGACAGGCCGAGGCGGTTCTTCAGGCGCAGGATGTCGTAGGGGGTGAGGGTGATGTCGATGTTGCTGCAGCAGGCGTTCCAGCACTTCACGCCACGGTGGCAGCGGAATTTCAGGGAGGTCGAGCCGTCCAGCATGTTGGGCATGACCGGGCTCTGGTTATCGGGGGCGTCCTTGGCCAGGTTCCTGAATTGGGCGTCGTAGTCTTGCATGGGTACTCCAAGTGAAGCGGTCGCCGCCGGGGCGACGGGTAACGCAAAGGCGGAAAGACGGGCATTCTACCGGACAACACGCCCTGCCGTCTTGGCGCTAAATGACTGACGGAAAAAGGGGTTTTGTGGTCATCAAGAAAAAACCGGGCGCCTTGTGGGCGCCCGGCCTTTCAGCTTAGAGCCGGCAGCTTAGTGAGCGGCGGGCTTGAACAGCTTGGACTTGTCGACCAGATCGACGTGGGCGCGCTTGAAGCAGGTCCACTTCTTGGTGGTCTTGTCGTAGATGGAGTTGACGAAGCAGTGCCAGTTTTCCTCGTCCACGAAGTTCTTGTCCATCCGGTAGTAGAAGCCGGGGTAGCGGCTCTCTTCGCGGAACTGGATGTGCTTCATGTGGGCTTCGGCGGTCAGGATGCGGTGGTAGTTTTCCCAGGCACGCAGCAGCTCGTGCAGGTCCTTGGCACGCATCTTCTGGGCGTCTTCCTTCAGCATCTCCAGCTTCTGCTCCGCGACTTCCAGCATGACGCTGTTGGTCTTGTAGTAGGTGGCGACACCGGCAACGTACTCGTCCATGATCTTCTGCAGACGGAACTGCAGCATCTTGGGGGTGATGTAGTTGGGGTTGACGTCGATGGCGGTGGTGTAGTCCTTGAACTCGAGGTAGTTGCGGACCGGCTTCCAGATCGCTTCGGCGATCTGCTCGGGGGTCTCGTCGATCTCGGGCTTCATGTCCTTGTTGTCAAGGCAGTACTTCACCATGGCCTTGGCAGCCAGGCGGCCTTCGGCGTGGGAGCCGGAGGAGAACTTGTGGCCGGAAGCGCCAACGCCGTCACCGGCGGTGAACAGACCCTTGACAGTGGTCATGCCACGGTAGCCCCAGTTCCAGCCCTTCGGCAGGTGGTCGGGGACGCCAGGCAGGGCCTCGTCGGTGGGGGCGCCGACGTCGGTCGGGCCGGAGGTCCAGATGCCGCAGCAGCCGGAGTGGGAGCCGAGCAGGTAGGGCTCGGTCGGCATCAGCTCGGAGTTCTTCTTCTCGGGCTCGATGTTCTCGCCAACCCAGATGCCGCACTGGCCGACGCACATGTCCAGGAAGTCTTCCCAGGCTTCGGCTTCGAGGTGCTTCACTTCGCGCGGCGACAGGGTCTCGCGCAGCTTGGCCAGCGCGGTGACGGTATCCATCCAGATCGGGCCGCGACCTTCCTGCATTTCCTTCAGCATCAGGTGGTTACGCAGGCAAGAGGCCGGCACGGCGGCTTGGCCGTACGGGGGATAGTCGTTCAGCATCTCCTTGTTCTTGGCCATGTAGACTTCGCCGAAGGCGTTGGTGGCCTGGGACTTGAAGAGCAGGAACCAGGCACCGACCGGGCCGTAACCGTCCTTGAAGCGGGCGGGCACGAAGCGGTTTTCCATCATGGTCAGCTCGGCGCCGGCTTCGGCGGCCATGGAGTAGGTGGAACCGGCGTTCCAGACCGGGTACCAGGCACGGCCGGTACCTTCACCGACGGAGCGCGGACGGAAGATGTTCACGCAGCCACCGGCGGCCAGCAGGATGGCCTTGGCCTTGTAGATGTGGATCTTGTTGTCGCGGGTGGAGAAACCAGCGGC
>JAQVJE010000064.1:8499-12195 GCA_028695325.1 Gallionellaceae bacterium | reverse complement strand
CGGCAGGGCAAGCCGTTCTCCATCGTCGCCGTGGCCGAGGGCGCCGCTGCGACCCGGCCGCCGGGCAAGGGCGGGAAGGCCAAGGCCGAGGCGCCCGAGATCGTCTACGCCGAGCGTACCCTCAAGCTGGCCGAGCGCCTGCAGGCGCTCACCGGGCTGGAGGCGCGGGTGACCATACTGGGCCACCTGCAGCGCGGCGGCGCCCCCTCGGCGGCCGACCGCATCCTGGCGACCCGGCTGGGCACCGCCGCCGCCCGCCTGATCCGCGACGGTCACCATGGCGTCATGGTGGCGGCGCGCGGCGAGACCACCGAGCCGGTCGCCCTTGAGGAGGTCGCCGGCCGGGTAAAGACCGTGCCGGTGGACCACCCATGGATAGAGAGCGCGCGCCGGGTCGGCACCAACTTCGGCGATTGACATCGTGTCGCCGGCCGCCAGCGGGCGTTCCACCCGCAGCCACCCGGTTGAGCGAGGGATAACGCCATGCCCGCCAGCGGCCAGACCACCCCGCCGCGCACCTCCCGGCTAGTCCAACTCCTGCCCTGGCTGGTACTGCTGACGGGGATGGCTCTGTCGCTGTGGACCTGGGACGCGCTGCGGCAGGGCGCCATCAAGGAGGCGCAGATACGCTTCCAATTCCGCGCCCAGCAGGTCGAGACCAGCCTGCGCGAGCGCCTGCACAGCAACCGCCTGGCCCTGCAGGGCGGCGCCGCGCTGTTCGCCGCCTCCGACCAGGTCAGCCGGGCGGAATGGCGGACCTACGTCAGCGCGCTAGGCCTAGCCGACAACTATCCCGGCTTGCAGAGCATGGGCTATGTCCTGCGCATCCCGCGTGCCGAGCGCACCAATGTCATCCGGCAGCTGCGCGCCGAGGGCCTGCAGGGCTTCGACCTGCCGCCGGCCGGCGCACGCGACGAATACGCCGCCGTCATCTACCTGGAGCCGGCAGGCGGCATAACCGGCCACGACCTATATGACGACCCTGCCCTGCGCCGCACCATGGAACGGGCGCGCGACAGCGGCCAGCCGGCCATGACCGGCAGGATCACCCTGGCCGATGCCGCCAGCGCGAATCGCCGCGCCGGCTTCGCCATCTACTTGCCTGCATACCGCAACGGACTGCCTGTGGACACCATCGCGCAGCGCAGGGCCGCCCTGGTCGGCTGGGTGCATGCCACCTTCCGGATGGATGACTTCATGGCCGGCCTCACCAGCCTCCACTCCGCCCTCGGCAACGACATGGCGCTGACCATCTTCCACGATGACGGTGCCCTGCTGTGGGATTCGGGAGCCGGCCGGCCAGGTTCCCCGTCGCCAGCGGACGGGCTCGCCACGCGCGCCAGCCTGGCCAGCCAAGGCTACCCCTGGAGCCTGCGGATGACCACCCTGCCCGCCTTCGCAGACAGTCTGCACGAGCGGGAGCCCTTCTTCACCCTGCTGTTCGGCTGCAGTACCAGCCTGCTCGCCATGGCGCTAACCATGGCGCTGATCCGCACCCAGACGCGCGCCGTCCAGCTGGCCAGGCAGATGACCGCAGCCCTGGAAGTCAGCGAGGAACGCTACCGCCAGATGTTCATGACCAACCGCGCCATCAAGCTGCTGACGGACCCGGTGGACATGCGCATCGTCGACGCCAATCCGGCCGCCGTGGCCTATTACGGCTACAGCATGGCGCAGCTGCTGAGCATGAAGATCTCCGACATCAACACCCTGTCGCCCGAGGCCATCGCCCGCGAGATGGCGCTGGCGCAGGAGGAGAAGCGCCTCAACTTCAATTTCCGCCACCGCCTGGCCAGCGGCGAGGTGCGCGACGTCGAGGTGTATTCCGGCCCCGTCGCGCACGGCGGTCGCACCATGATCTATTCCATCATCCACGATGTCACCGAACGCAACCGCATCCAGGCGGAGCAGCGTGCCATCATCGAGACCGCGATCATCGGCCTGGCGCATGTCCGCGAGCGCCGCCTGGTCTGGGCCAACGTCGGCCTGGTGCAGATGTTCGGCTACCCGCCAGAGGCGATGCCGGGCATGGAGACGGCCCGCCTGTATGCCTCCGACGCCGCCTACGAGCAGATCGGCCGCGACGGCTATAGCCACCTGTCCAGGGGCGAGAGCTATGAGATCGACGCCCTCATGCGGCGCCACGACGGCACAACCTTCTGGTGCAGCGTGTCCGGCCGCATGATCGACGCCGACCAGCCGGAGCTCGGCTCCATCTGGACCCTGAACGACATCGACGACCGCGTGCGCGCCAGGGAGGAACTGGCCGCCCTCAACGCCCAGCTGCGCGAACTGTCGACGCACGACCCCCTCACCGGCCTGGCCAACCGCCGGCACCTGGACGAGGTGCTGCGGCACGAGATCCTCCTGGCGCGGCGCAAACGCCGCCAGCTGGCGGCGGTCATGCTGGACATCGACCTGTTCAAGCGCTTCAACGACCGCCATGGCCACGACGCCGGCGACGCCGTCCTGCGCCAGGTGGCAGAACTGCTGGCGCGCCACGTCCGCGCCACCGACACCGCCTGCCGCTACGGCGGCGAAGAGTTCCTCATCCTGATGCCGGAGACCGACCACGCCACTGCCGTGGAGCGCGCCGAATCGATCCGCCGCACCACCGAGGCCATGCGGCTGGACTTCCATGGCGAGGACCTCGGCGGCGTCACCCTGTCGCTCGGCGTGGCGGTCTACCCCGACCATGCCGACGACGGCGAGGCCCTGATCAGCCGTGCCGACGCCGCCCTTTATCGCGCCAAGGAGGGCGGCCGCAACCGCGTCGAGAGTGCCTCCTGACCGACCCCATGCCAGCATTGTGGATTCCCCGGCGTGGCTTATGATCCAGTCAACGTCCGTCCAGGAACCCCAGTGAGGCACCCTACCACGCCCTGCAACCTGCTCGCCGCCCTCGCCCTGGCGTCCGGGCTGCTGCTGTTGCCGCTCTTCGGCGCCGGCGCCAAGACCGCCTCCTTCGTCTTCAGCGACATCGACGGCCGCCCGGTCCACCTCGCCGACTACCGCGGCCAGTGGCTCTTGGTAGCCTTCTGGGCGCCCTGGTGCCCGCTGTGCCGGATCCAGATGCCCGCCCTGAAGGAACTCGACGCCCGCGCCGACCTCAGCGTGCTCGGCGTCGGCCTCGACTATGACCACCCGGACACCCTGCGCGCCACCGCCGACCGCCTCGGCCTGCCCTACCGCATCGTCCCCGGCGGCTCGCGCCGGGCGCCCGACAGCCCCCACCTGCAGGTCGGCCCGGTGTTCTATTTCCCCACGTCCTACCTGTACGACCCGGCCGGCGAGCAGGTCATGCACTTCGCCGGGCAGATCGACGTCGGCAAACTGCTCGCCTTCATGGAGAACCGGCGCGCCGGGCCGGCCTATGCCTTCCGCACCGAGCGCCTGGCCGCCTGGCTGCAGCGGAAGTACGGTGCCGCAGGCGAGCGCGCCTATGCCGACTGGCGTGCCCTGGTCGACCGCGCCGGCGGCCTCGACGACGCAGCCAGTCTGGCGGCGGTGAACGACTTCTTCAACCGCCGCATCGCGCAGGACAGCGACCGGCGCGTCTGGGGCCGGCCGGACTACTGGACCACCCTGGGCGAGCTGCTCGGCAAGGGCGCCGGCGACGGCGAGGACTTCGCCATCGCCAAGTACTTCACCCTGCGCGCCCTCGGCGTGCCGGACGCCCGCCTGCGCCTGGTCTAC
>JAQVJE010000064.1:3422-8399 GCA_028695325.1 Gallionellaceae bacterium | reverse complement strand
GGACTACTGGACCACCCTGGGCGAGCTGCTCGGCAAGGGCGCCGGCGACGGCGAGGACTTCGCCATCGCCAAGTACTTCACCCTGCGCGCCCTCGGCGTGCCGGACGCCCGCCTGCGCCTGGTCTACGCCAGGGCGACCGGTGCGGCGCGGCCGAACGGCCCGGTGCACCTGGTGCTGGCCTGGTTCCCGGCCGGCGGCCGCGACCCGCTGCTGCTCGACAACCGCGACGTGCTGGTCAAGCCGGCCTCGCTGCGCGCCGACCTCAAGCCGGTGTTCAGCTTCAACGGCGCCGAGAGCTGGAGCGACACCCAGGAGGCGGCCCCCGCCCGACCCATGTGGGTGGACGTCCTGCGCCGTGCGCGCGAAGAAGGATTCGAATAGGAGGGCGCCATGTCCATGTACCGTCAACTCTGGTTGTCCATCCTGGCGATCGCCCTGCTCGGCCTGCTCGCCGGCCTCTACGCGGTGCTGCTCAACGCGCGCGGCTACCTGGAGACCGAACTGGCACGCAAGAACCACGACAACGCCGCCGCCCTCGCCCTCGCCCTGAACCGCCACGACACCACGGCCGACGACGTCGTGGTGGCGGCCACCGCCATGTTCGACAGCGGCCATTACGAGCTGGTGCGGGTCACCGACCCGGACGGCAGGATGCTGGTCGACCTGGCTCGGCGCGATGACGATGCCGGCGCACCGGACTGGTTCGTCGCCTGGCTGACCCTGCGCTCCCTGCCCGGCAGCGCCCAGCTCAGCGCCGGCTGGGCACCGCTCGGCACCCTCGTCCTGATGAGCCGCAGCCACTTCGCCTACCAGGCGCTCTGGCACACCGCGCTGAGCATGGCCGGCGCGATGGCCCTGATCGCCCTGCTCGGCATCGGCCTGGTCAGCCTGGTGCTGCACCGCATACGGCGGCCCATGCAGGCGGTGATCGAGCAGGCACGCGCCATCACCGAGCACCGCTTCGTCACCATCCCGGAGCCGCGCGTGCCGGAATTCAGGCAGCTGGCCGCCGCCATGAACGATACCGTCGGCCGCCTGCGCGGGCAGTTCGAGGAGGACGCCCGCCACTACGACAACCTGCGCCGGGAGGCCAACTTCGACCCCCTCACCGGCCTGGCCAACCGCACCTTCTTCCTCGCCAGCCTGGACCACGCCGTCGAGGCGGAGGACACCCTGTTCGGCGCCCTGGCGATCATCCGCATCCCGCACCTCGATCGCATCAACCGCGAGCAGGGCCGCGAGGTCGCCGACGAGTTGCTGCGCCAGGTCGGCCGCGCCATCGCCGAACTGGCACCGTTCTGCGTCGGCGCCCATGCCGGCCGCCTGACCGGAGCCGACTTCGGCCTGCTGCTGCCGGCCGGCTGCGACAGCGCCGGGCTGCTCGACGAGCTGCTCGGCCACCTCGGGGAGGCGATGGAAGCGGCCGCCGAGCGCGACGGCGAGGTCGACATCGGCTATGGCGACCTCGTGCACGGCGAGGACCCGGCCCGCCTGCTGGCCCGCGTCGACGCCGCCGTGGCCTGGGCCCAGTCGGCCGGCGGCAACCGGGTCTGCCACGCTGCCGCCGACAGCGCCCCCGGCCTGCCGGTCAGCGCCGCCGAGTGGCGCAGCGCCATCCATTACGCCCTGCAGGACGGCGACGCCCTCAAGCTGGTGCACCACGCCATGCGCATCCACGGCGACCCGGCCACCCACCGGGAATGCCCCCTGCGCATGCGGGTCGGCGACGACGGCGAGTGGTTGCCCGCCAGCCGCTTCCTGCCCCTGGCCGAGCGCCTCGGCCTGGTCCAGGAACTCGACCTCGCCACCCTGGCCATGGCGCTACGCGAACTCGACGCCGATGAATGCCTCGGCGGCCTGTGGGTCAACCTGTCGGCGCGCTCCATCGCCGATCCAGCCTTTCTGCGCCAGATGAAGGACCTGCTCGAACGCCACCCGGACGGCCGCAGCCGGCTCTGGCTGGAGGTGCCGGAGACCGGCGGTCTGCGCCGGCTGTCCGCCCTGCGCGACCTGGCCCGCGACCTCAAGGCGCTGGGCTGCCATGTCGGCCTGGAGCACTACGGTCACCACTTCAACCAGATCGGCCTGCTCTACGACCTCGGCCTAGACTTCCTCAAGGTCGACCCCGGCTTCGTGCACGGCATCGACGGCAACCCGGGCAACCAGACCTTCCTGGCCGGCCTGTGCGAGATCGCCCACCGCATCGGCATCCGGGTCTACGCCGAGGGGGTCGAGACCGAGGCGGAACTCGACAAGCTGATCGAACTGGGCTTCGACGGCGTCACCGGGGTGGCGGTGCGGGAGGTATAGCCGGCGGGCTCAGTGCTCGCCCTTGGTCTTGCGGATGCCGGCCAGTCGGTTGCCCTGCTTCTGCGGCCCGCCCATGGGAAAGATGTCGTGCAGGTAGTGGTTGTTGCCGCGCTCGGGGCCCCAGGCCTCGCGGAAGTGGCGGATCATGTCGCGCACCTGGGCCTGGACGCTGTGTTCCTCGTACCAGTCGCGGATGAACCGGATCACCTCCCAGTGCTCGTCGGTCAGCACCAGGCCTTCCTTGGCGGCCTGGGCGGCGGCGAAGCCCTCGCTCCATTCGTCCAGGTTGAGCAGGTAGCCCTCCGGATCGGTCAGCACCTCGCGGCCGTCGACCAGCACCTTGCAGGTGTAGATGGCATAGGGGTTGGCCGTGTCGCGCGCCTCGGGGACATAGTGGCTCTTCGGCATCTCCAGCATGGTTGGACTCCTCTCAAACCCGACTCGTTTACTCGGACATGAATGATCGCGGCCCGCTCGCCGGGCCGCCTTGACCGAAGTCAGGCATGTAAAAGGCCGCCAAGGCCGCCCCCGCGCGAAACAAGGGATATGAGCTGCGAAGGAGGCGCGCGGAGGGGAGATGTGTGGCCATGGCGGCGGCAAACTCAGACCCGCTTGGCGCGCACGATCTGGTAGGCGCGGAACAGGTAGCCGACCGGCGCACTCCAGATGTGCACCAGGCGGGTGAACGGGAAGAACAGGAACACCGACAGGCCGAGGAACATGTGCAGCTTGTAGACGGTGTCGAGGCCGCGCAGCAGATCCGGGTTGGCTTGCAGGGTGACCACGCTCTGTACGTACTCGGTCAGGCGGATCATGACCGTGAAGTCCTGGTGTTCGGCGTGGCCGATGGACCAGAAGATGGTCGAGAAGCCGACCAAGGCGGTAAGGATGATCCAGCCCAGGATGTTGATGTCCATCCAGCGGCTGGCGGCACGCACTCGCTTGTTGAACATCCGGCGCAGCCAGAGGATTGCGCCGCCCAGGATCACCATGAGGCCGAAGATGCCGCCGGCGAAGATGGCGATGCCTTGGTGGGCCGCGTCGGAGATGCCGAGGGCGAGGAACACCGAATGCGGCGTCAGCATGCCGACCAGGTGGCCGAAGAAGATGCCCAGCATGCCGATGTGGAATACGTTGCTGGCGAAGCGCATGTGCTGCTTGGACAGCAGCTGGCTGGAGTCGCTCTTCCAGGTGTACTGCTCGTGGTCGAAACGGATCCAGCTGCCCAGGGCGAAAGTGACCAGGGCGATGTAGGGGTAGACCCCAAAGAGAAATTGATGCAGGTCCATGATGTTCTCCTTAGGCGGCGGCTTTGACGAGTTGGGCGCGGTTCTCGACCAAGCGGACGAGCGGCGCGTAGGGGCTCTTGTTCTCCTCCAGGTTGCCGGCCAGGACCTTGAGCACCTTGGTCCATTGCGACAGGAACATGCACGCCTCCTCCTCGTCGAGCTGGGCGGCGAATTCCAGCACCAGGGGCAGGAAGTCGGGTAGTTCGTTGGAGGCCAGTTCGAGGCCGTATTCCTTGTAGAACTCGGTCAGGTCGATGAGGGCCGGACCGCGGTTCTTGTCGTCGCCGAACAGGTGGTGGGTGAGGTGGAGCGAGTGTTCCGGGACCATGTCGAAGGTCATCACGTAGGCGGCCTGCGCCTCGGTGAGGTCGAGCGCGCTGAGGTGGCCGAGGAATTCCGCGATCACCCGGCGCTCGTCCGGGTCGAGGTCGCGGTTCAGGCGGGCGCGGGTCTCCGGCACGGCGGCCATGAGGTCGGCATCCGGATAGTCGAGCAGTTTTGCGAGCAGTCGGTACAGCATGGTGTTCTCTCCTATCCTGTCTCAGTGCTTGTCGGCCGGCGGCGCCGGCTCCAGGGATTCCACGGTCTCCTTGCGCCGCTCGGGGAACAGGGAGTTGGCCGAGATGCCGGCCGAGGAGTCGTTGCCGAAGCTGAAGCCGTTCTGGCCCTGGAAGCCGTAGAAGTCCTCCAGCGTCACCTCCTGGTGGCCGGTCGGGATGACGAAGCGGTCCTCGTAGTTGGCGATGGCCATGTAACGGTACATCTCCTTGGCGGTCGCCTCGTCGAGGCCGGCGGCCTTGAGCACGGCCAGGTTGGCCGTGCCCTCGACGTGCACCGAGCGCATGTAGGAACGCATGGCGATCATCCGGTTCAGCGCCTCGACGATGGGCTGCTCCTTGCCGGCGGTGAGCAGGTTGGCCAGGTACTTGACCGGCAGGCGCAGGGCCTCGGCCTTGGGGATGCAGCCGTCCGCTTCGGTGGGCAGCTTGCCCTGGTCGATGGCGGACTGCACCGGCGACAGGGGCGGCACGTACCAGACCATGGGCAGGGTGCGGAACTCGGGGTGCATGGGGAAGGCGATCTTCCAGTCCATGGCCATCTTCCAGATCGGCGACTTGCGGGCCGCCTCGATCCAGTCCTCGGGCACGCCGTCGACGCGGGCCTGCTCGATCACCTTCGGGTCGTTTGGATCGAGGAAGATGCGCCGGTGCGCCTCGTACAGGTCCTGCACGTTCTCGGTCGAGGCCAGCTCCTCGATGCGGTCGGCGTCGTAGAGCATGATGCCGTTGTAGCGGATGCGGCCGACGCAGGACTCCGAGCACACGGTGGGCATGCCGGACTCCACGCGCGGGTAGCAGCCGATGCACTTCTCGGCCT
>JAQVJE010000064.1:0-3322 GCA_028695325.1 Gallionellaceae bacterium | reverse complement strand
ACCGGACGGGCAGTGGGGGCGGCCTCGGAGAGGGGCGCGTTCTGTAACCGCGCGTAGTCGAAGGTGAACGGCTCGTAGTAGTCGTCGATCTCCGGCAGGTCCGGGTTGGCGAAGATGTTGAGCAGCCGGTCCAGCTTGGAACCGGACTTGAGTTGCAGTTTGCCGTTCTTCAACTCCCAGCCGCCGCGCCAGACCTCCTGGTTCTCCCACTGCTTGGGATAACCGATGCCGGGCTTGGACTCGACGTTGTTGAACCACATGTACTCGGCGCCCTTGCGGTTGGTCCAGACGTTCTTGCAGGTCACCGAGCAGGTATGGCAGCCGATGCACTTGTCCAGGTTGAAGACGAAGGCGAATTGGGCTCTGACTTTCATTTCTATCTCCTACTGGACGGTTACTTGGTGCCGATGCCGACGGGGTTGCGCTGCTGCTCGCGCGCCGGGGTGAGCGGACGCTCCAGCCAGTCCACGTCGCGGTCCTCGATCTTGCGCACCACCACCACCTCGTCGCGGTTGGAACCCACCGGGCCGTAGTAGTTGAAGCTGTAGGCCAGCTGGGCGTAGCCGCCGATCATGTGGGTGGGCTTGACGATCACCCGTGTGACCGAGTTGAGGATGCCGCCACGCTTGCCCGTGGTAGGCGAGCCGGGCACGTTCACGTTCTTCTCCTGGGCGTGGTACATCAGCGCCATGCCGCGCGGCACGCGCTGCGAGACCACCGCTCTTGCAACAGTCGCGCCGTTGGCGTTGACCGCCTCGACCCAGTCGTTGTCCTGGATGCCGACGCTCTTGGCGTCCTCTTCCGAGATCCAGAAGTAGGGGCCGCCGCGGAACAGGTTGAGCATGCGCAGGTTGTCCTGATAGCTGGAGTGGATACCCCACTTGGAGTGGGGGGTGATCCAGGAGAGCACCAGGTGCGGAGACTTCAAGACACTGTCAGGGACTCGCCTGTGCTCCTGCATGTCGACCGGCGGGCGGAAGCAGCAGAAGCCCTCGCCGAAGTCCAGCATCCACTCGTGGTCCTGGTAGAAGTGGGCGCGGCCGGTCAGTGTGCGGAACGGGATGTGCTCGTGGATGTTGGTGTAGCCGGCGGTGTAGGAGACGTGCTCCGACTCGATGCCGGACCAGGTCGGCGCGGTGATGATCTTGCGCGGCTGGGCCTGGATGTCGCGGAAGGTGATCTTGTCCTCGTGGCGACCGGCATAGAGGTGGCTGTGGTCGATGCCGGTCTTCTTGCTGAGCGCGTGCCAGGACTTGTGCGCTACCTCGCCGTTGGTCTCCGGCGCCATGCGCATCACCGAGTCGCACACTGCGATGTCCTCTTCCAGACTGGGCATGCCTTGCGACACGCCCGGCTCGGTGACAGTGCGGTTGAGGGAAGCGAGTTCCTTGTATTCCTGCTCGGTGTTCCAGTCGATGCCCTTGACGTTGTTGCCGATCTTGGTCATCAAGGGGCCGAGGCCGATGAACTTGCTGTAAGTCTGGCCGTAGTCGCGCTCCACCAGCTTGATCAGGGGCATGGTCTTGCCCGGGATCGGGTCACAGTCGCCGCGCTTCCAGTCCTTCACCTCGCCGTATGGCTGGGCCAGCTCGAACGGGGAGTCGTGCTGCATGGGCAGGGCGACGAGGTCCCGCTTCACGCCCAGATGCTTGGCCGCCAGGTCGGAGAATTTCTTCGCCAGGGCCTTGAAGATCTGCCAGTCGGACTTCGACTCCCAACCCGGGCTGACCGCCTCGGACAGGGGGTGGATGAAGGGGTGCATGTCCGTGGTGTTGAGGTCGTGCTTCTCGTACCAGGTGGCGGTGGGCAGGATGATGTCGGCGTAGGCGCCGGTGGAGTTGAGGCGGAAGTTGATGTCCACCATCAGGTCCAGTTTGCCGGCCGGGGCCTCCTCGACCCACTTCACCTCCTTGCAGTCGTTGCCGACGCCGCCTTCCTGGAGGACGCCGTTCTGGGCCCCCAGCAGGTGCTTGAGGAAGTACTCGTGGCCCTTGGCGGAGGTGCCGATCAGGTTGCCGCGCCAGACGATGAGATTACGCGGCCAGTTGACCGGGTTGTCCGGGTCGGCATAGGCCACGTCCAGCGCCCCTGACTTCAGTTGCTCGGCGACATACTTGGCGGTCGAGGCCTCGTCGGTGGCGCCGGCCTTGGCGGCCTCGGCGGCCAATTCGATCGGGTTCTTGTTGAAGTGCGGCGCCGACGGCAGCCAGCCCAGGCGGGTCGACACCACGTTGTAGTCGGCCAGGCTGTAGCCCTTGTTGCGGCCCTTGCCGGCTGGGCTGAGCAGGTCGTCGCCCTTGACCGTCTCGTAGCGCCACTGGTCGGTGTGGAAGTACCAGTAGGAGGTGGAGTTCTGGTGCCGCGGCGGCCGGTGCCAGTCGAGCGCGAAGGCGATGGGCGCCCAGCCGGCCTGGGGCCTGAGCTTCTCCTGGCCGACGTAGTGGGCCCAGCCGCCGCCCGACTGGCCGACACAGCCGCACAGGTGCAGCAGGTTCATGATCGAGCGGTAGGACTGGTCGTGGTGGTACCAGTGGTTGATGGCCGCGCCCATGATGACCATGGACTTGCCCTGGGTCTTGGCGGCGTTGTCGGCGAACTCACGGCCGGTGCGCTCGATGTCGGCGCGCTTGACGCCGGTGACCTTCTCGGCCCAGGCCGGGGTGTAGGCGCAGCTGGCGTCGTTGTAGTCATTGGCCACGTTGGCACCGCCCAGGCCGCGGTCGACGCCGTACTGGGCGACCAGGAGGTCGAACACCGAGGCGACCAGGGCCTCCGAACCGTCCGCCAGCTGCACCCGGCGGACCGGCACGTTGCGGTAGAGCAGGTCGGGCTCGTCGGGTGCGAAGTGGGGGAAGCCCACCGAGACTATCTCGGTGCCGGCCTTGCCCTGGCAGGTCAGTTCCAGCCTGGTCTCCTTGCCGCCGGCCTGCTCCAGCAGGTTCCACTTGCCCTCCTCGCCCCAGCGGAAGCCGATGGTGCCGTTGGGGGCGACGAACTGGCCGGAGGCTTCATCCCAGGCAATGGTCTTCCACTCCGGGTTGTTGGCCTCGTTGAGGCCGCCGGCGAAATCGGAGGCGCGCAGGTTGCGGTCGGAGACGTAGCCCTCGCCCTGCTTCCTGAGCATCACCTGCATGGGCAGGTCGGTGTACTTGCGCGCGTATTCCTGGAAGTACGGCGTCTGCTTCTGGATGTAGAACTCCTTCAGGGCGACGTGGGCCATGGCCATGAAGGCGGCCGAGTCGGTGCCCTGGCGGACCGGCATCCAGAGGTCGGCGAACTTGCAGAACTCGGCGTAGTCCGGCGCCATGGAGACGATCTTGGT
>JAQVJE010000244.1 GCA_028695325.1 Gallionellaceae bacterium | reverse complement strand
TTCGACTTGCCGCAACCGTTCGGCCCGACGATGCCGGTCAGCCGGGCCGGCGCCGGGATGGTGACGGGGTCGACGAACGACTTGAAGCCGGCGAGGTGGATGTGCTTGAGACGCAATGGGATAGGGGGATCAGGAAGGCCAAGCAGCACCGTCGTTCCCGCGCAGGCGGGAACCCAGTGCCTTTATGTACGACTGGATGCCCGCCTTCGCGGGCATGACGGTTTCCAAGAGTTCCAATGGCTTCAGGTTTTATAATGTGCGCCGCATTTTAAACTGAAACCGCCCTGCCCCCATCATGCCCAGCCAACCCAGCAAGTCCCTGGAAACCTTCGACAACCCGAATCCGGGCCGCGACTACCACATCCACATGGAGATCCCGGAGTTCACCTGCCTGTGCCCAAAGACCGGCCAGCCCGACTTCGCCACCCTGTTCCTCGACTACATCCCGGACCAGAAGTGCGTCGAACTGAAGAGCCTGAAGCTCTACATCTGGTCGTTCCGCGACGAGGGCCATTTCCACGAGGACGTCACCAACCGCATCCTCGACGACCTGGTCAACGCCACCCAGCCGCGCTTCATGCGCCTGACCAGCAAGTTCTACGTGCGCGGCGGCATCTTCACCAACGTGGTGGCCGAGCATCGCCTGCCCGGCTGGCAACCGGCGCCCTACGTCGAACTGGGCCAGTTCACGGCGCAGTCCAACACGCGCGGCTGAAGCGGCGGCGCGCCGGCCCCTCAGGCATGGCGCCCGCTGGCGCGCACACGGCCCAGCCCTTTCTCGCGCCGGGCCGGCGCCCGCTGGCTGGCAGTCCGGCCCCCAGGCGCCAAGGGCCCTACTTCTTCCTGGCGGCCGACTTCTTCGGCGCCTTGAGCAAGAAGGTGACCTTCATCGTCACCCGGTATTCGGTGATCTTGCCGCCCTCGACGACCACGCTCTGCTCCTTCACCCAGGCCGAGGTGATGCCGCTCACCGTCTCCGCTGCGCGCTCGATGCCCTGCCTGATGGCGTCCTCGAAGCTGTCCTTGCTGGCGGCGATGATCTCGATGACTTTGGCAACGGCCATGGCGGTCTCCCATATCGTTGTAAGGAGCTTTTGTATAGCACGCCCAGGCGGGCGCGCGTCGGCCGGCGGCTAGCCGTGCCGGCGCGGGCGGCCGTAGAGCATGCGCAGTTCGTCCTTGGCGGCCTCAAGGCAGGCGCGCCGCTCGGCGGTCAGGTTGCCGCCGGCCCGGTTGACATAGAAGTTGAGCATCGACATGGCGGAACGGAATGGCGCGGCTTTCCTGCGCCGGCTGGCCTCGGCCGAGGCCTTCAGCGACGCGGCGATCGCAACAGGGTCGTCCCAGGTGAACACGCCCGGCACCAGATCCAGCGCGTCACTGGACCGGGTGACCTCACGGGACCAGCGCGCCGGCCGGGCGGGCTTATGTGGCCTGCTCATCGGCTTGCCGGCTCATGCCGCCCGGCCAGACCGAAGGGGACCGTTGTGACGCGCGGCGGCCGCATGCTGCCGTCCCTCGACGGACACGCCGTGCTCCCTGGTACCGGACCCGATCCTGGCTGCCCTGCCTGCCGCGCCCCGCGCCAGGCAGGGCCGTTCAGAGCCTGTCCAGCCACGCGTCCAGCGTGAGGCCGGCCAGGTCGGCCGGGTCCGCCGTCGGCACGGCGGCCTGCGCCAGCTTGAAGTAGGGCACGGCCGAGAGGGCACAGCCCACGTGGCCGGCGGGCACCGGCGCCTGGCTGACCCCGACGTAGACGCGCTCGTATTCGACCCCCAGGTTGCGGCCCACCTGGAGCACCGAGCGCAGCAACCGGTCGACGATGCCGGCCACCTCGTGGTCGGCGACCAGGTGCAAACCCTGCGCGCCGCCGAGTTCCTCCATGAAGAGGTCGGCATTGCGCCGGCGGTCGCGGGCGATGGCCACGGCCAGCGCGCCCCACACCACGCCCTCGCCCTCGACCGGGTAGATCTTGAAGGCGCAGGGCACCAGTTCGCCCGGCATGAGGGGAAAGCTGGGCGCGCCCACGGTGCCGAACAGAGCGACCGCTGCGCGCTGGAGCGCCGCCATGTCGTATACCCGCAAGGCCGCGGACGCGGGCGCCAGGGCGTGGGGCACGGACGCCACCTTGAGGAGGTCGTGGCCGAGCACCAGTCCGTTGAGGCCGCAGAAGGACGATACCGCGATCATGTTGATCTGGCCCAGATAGGCGCCGCCGACCTCGGCCCGGTCGTAGGCCATCGTGTGATTGAGGTAGGCCGCGCCACCCGCCGCCGGCAGGCAGGGCGCCACGCCAATGTTGATGGTCGGCGCGGTCAGGTAGCAGTCCCCCGGCGCGAAGCCCGCGCCGGTGCAGTAATCCCGCGCCGGGCCGATGGCACCGCGCAGTATCCGCGCCGCATCGCGTACCGGCGCATGGTTCCACCCTGCCTCCGCTGTCGTGTCCATCGTCTCTCCCTCGGGCCAACCGGTGAGCGGCCGGCGTCAGTACATCACCCGCCGTCCACAGGCTGGACGCCGCCCTCGACGCGCGCCTTCAGTGCCCGGTTCATCGCCTCGAAGCCGCGCCGGGTGCCGCGTTCCAGACTCGCCCGCGAGGGCCCGACCAGCACGCCGCTGAAGCGCTCGCTGTGGCGGAAGCGCACCCTGCCATCGCCCAGCGGCGCGATGACGAAGCGGTGTTCGCCATCGAAGATCCCCGCGCACAGGACGCGGCCAAGCCAGCATATTGATCCGGCCAGATGAAGTATGAAGTTCAAGCGGCATATTTGACCCGGGGATCCTGGAAGAAACTGATGACCCGCTCGGGGGCTTGTTCAAGCTTTGTCATGTGTTCGGTTGCGGCCATTTTG
>JAQVJE010000243.1 GCA_028695325.1 Gallionellaceae bacterium | reverse complement strand
CTCGATCGCCTGGCCGACCGGCTCGGGCCGTGGCCGTTGAGCGGTCCGGCGCGCCAGGTCGCCCGCCTGGCCCTGCTGGATAGCGCCTGGCAGGCCGCCGAACGGCCCCGCCTGCTTGCCGAGGGGGGGCGCCTGGCGGCCCTGCTCGCCCGCCACGGCCTGGCGCCGGCCGGCGGCACGGCGCTGTTCCAGCGTGTGGTGACGGAACGGGCCGGCGAACTGCACGCGGCCCTGGCCCGGCGCGGCATCCTGGTGCGGCGCTTCGATGCCCCGGCCGCCCTGCGCCTCGGCCTGCCCGGCGACGAGGCCGCCTGGCGGCGGCTCGACCGTGCCCTGGCGGAGGTGGCACCATGACCGCCCGCGTGCTGATGGTGCAGGGCTGCACCTCGGACGCCGGCAAGAGCGCCCTGGTCACCGGCCTGTGCCGCTGGCTCAGCCGGCGCGGCGTCGCGGTGGCGCCGTTCAAGCCGCAGAACATGGCCCTCAACAGCGCGGTGGCGGCGGACGGCGGCGAGATTGGCCGTGCCCAGGCGGTGCAGGCCCAGGCCTGCGGCCTGGCGCCGGTGAGCGACATGAACCCGGTGCTCTTGAAACCCAACTCGGACACCGGCTGCCAGGTCATCATCCACGGTCGCGCGCTCACCAACATGGAGGCGGCCGCCTACCATGACTACAAGCCGCGCGCCCGCGCCGCCGTCCTTGCCTCCCACGCCCGCCTGAGCGCGCGCTACCAGGCGCTGCTGGTGGAGGGGGCCGGCTCGCCGGCCGAGATCAACCTGCGTGAGGGCGACATCGCCAACATGGGCTACGCCGAGGCGGTGGACTGCCCGGTGATACTCGTCGCCGACATCGACCGCGGCGGCGTCTTCGCCCATGTCGTCGGCACCCTGGCCCTGCTGTCGGAGTCCGAGCGGGCGCGCGTGGCGGGCATCGTCATCAACCGCTTCCGCGGCGACCTCGGCCTGCTGCAGCCAGGCCTGGACTGGCTGGAGCGGGAGACCGGCAAGCCGGTGCTGGGGGTGCTGCCCTATCTCGCCGGCCTCGACCTCGAAGCCGAGGATGCCCTGCCCGAGGCGGCCGGCCAGGCGGGCGAGGGGCGGCTGCGGGTGGTGGTGCCGGTGCTGCCGCGCATCGCCAACCACACCGATTTCGATGCCCTGCGCCGCCACCCCGGGGTGGCGTTCGTCTTTGCCGGCCTGGATGCGCCGCCACCGCCGGCCGACCTTGTCATCCTGCCCGGCTCCAAGTCGGTGCGCGCCGACCTGGCCGCCCTGCGCGAGCATGGCTGGGCCGGCCATCTGGCCCGCCACCTGCGCTACGGCGGCCGCCTGCTGGGCATCTGCGGCGGTTTCCAGATGCTCGGCCGTGCCATCCACGATCCACTGGCCGTCGAGGGTTCGGCCGGCTCCAGTGCAGGCCTCGGCTGGCTGGATATCGAGACCCGCCTGGCGGCGGCAAAGCAGCTTTGCAACGTGGCCGGGCGGCTGGCCTTTGCCGACGCCGAGCTGGCCGGCTACGAGATCCATGCCGGGGTCAGCAGCGGGCCGGGTCTCGCGCGGCCGTTCGCCCACCTGGACGACCGCCCGGACGGTGCCGTGGCGGCTGACGGCCAGGTGGCCGGGACCTACGTGCACGGCCTGTTCGACCGCCCGGAGGCGGCGGCCGCCGTGCTCGCCTGGGCGGGCCTGGCGGAGGCCGTCGCCGCCCCCGACATGGCGGCCCTGCGCGAGGCCGCCATCGACCGCCTGGCCGATGCCGTCGAGGCCCACCTCGACACCGGCCGCCTGCTCGACCTGCTGGGAGTGCCAAGATGATCGAACTGATACTGGGCGGCGCCCGTTCCGGCAAGAGCCGCCTGGCCGAGGAACGCGCCGCGGCCTGCGGTCTCGCCGTCACCTACGTCGCCACCGCCACGGCGGACGACGCCGAGATGGCCGCGCGCATCCGCCACCACCAGGCCCGCCGGCCGGCCGCCTGGGGCCTGGTGGAGGCGCCCCTCGACCTGGCCGGCGCCCTGGCCAGGCACGCCGGCCCCGGCCGCTGCCTGGTGGTGGACTGCCTGACCCTGTGGCTGTCCAACTGGTTGTGCGGGGCCGACGCGACCGCCTTCGCGGCCCAGCGCCAGGCCCTGCTCGATGCGCTGCCCGGCCTCGCCGGGCGGATCATCCTGGTGAGCAACGAGACCGGCATGGGCGTCGTGCCCATGGGCGAGCTCTCCCGCCGTTTCTGCGACGAGGCCGGCCGCCTGCACCAGGACCTGGCCGCGCTCAGCGACCGGGTCACCCTGGTCGTGGCCGGCCTCCCCCTTACCCTGAAAGGAACACCCGCATGAAGTTCGATTGGTTGATGAGCCCCCCCCATGCCCTCGATGCCGCCGCCGAGGCCGCCGCGCGCGCCCGCCAGGGTCAGCTGACCAAGCCACCCGGCGCCCTCGGCGAGCTGGAGGTGCTGGCGGTCCGCCTGGCCGCCATGCAGGGGGTCGAGCGGCCGGCCGTGGAGCGGGTCTGGATCACCGTGTTCGCCGGCGACCACGGCGTCGTCGCCGAGGGGGTGTCGGCCTTCCCCCAGGCGGTGACCGCCGAGATGGTGAAGAACTTCGCCCGCGGCGGCGCCGCCATCAGCGTGGCGGCGCGCGCCATCGGCGCCGAACTGGAGGTGATCGACCTCGGCACCGCGGTCGAGATGCACGGCGTGACGGGGCTGCAGCACCTGCGCCTGGGGCCGGGCACCGCCAACTTCACCGCCGGGCCGGCCATGACCGTCGAACAGTGCGCGCGCGCCATCAACGCCGGCCGCCACAGCGCCGAGCGCGCCCATCTGGCCGGCAGCCAGCTCTACATCGGCGGCGAGATGG
>JAQVJE010000242.1 GCA_028695325.1 Gallionellaceae bacterium | reverse complement strand
ACCTCGTGGGGCAGCCCGCCCAGTTTGAGGCGCAGCCAGTCGCGCACCGCCGCCGGCGAGGACAGGGCATCACGCTCTTTCATCTGCTCGGCGAGCGCCCGCCGGCTCATCTCCAGGACGGCCTGCAGCTGGGCGTACTTGGCGTCACCCAGGCCCTTCACCTTCGTGCAGGCCTGCCGGCTGGCGCAGAACAGGCCGTTGAGGCCCTGGAATGCAGTGAGCAGGTCGCGCGCCAGGTCCACCGCGCTCTTACCGCGCACCCCGACGCGGAGAAAGATCGCCAGCAGTTCGGCGTCGGACAGGGCCGCCGCGCCCTCGTTGAGCAGACGCTCGCGCGGCCGTTCGCCGGCCGGCCAGTCGGTGATCGCCATGACGACCTCCCCTTTATTTTGAAATGCGTGACGCAGGTGCGTGACGCAAAGGCGTGACAGAAACTGCGTGACACGACTGCGTCGCCCAAATCCTACGCCTATCCGTCACGCCTATCCGTCACGCCTATCCGTCACGCCTTTCCGTCACGCCTTTCCGTCACGCCTTTCCGTCACGCCTTTGTGTCACGCCTTTGTGTCACGCCTTTGCGTCACGCTTTAGAATAAGGCCATGGCAACCACTCTGAAACGGATCATCCTCGGCGTCACCGGCGGCGTCGCCGCCTACAAGGCGGCAGAGCTGGCTCGCCTCTTGGTCAAGCGTGGCGTCGAGGTGCAGGTGGTGATGACCGCGGCCGCCGGCCACTTCGTCGGCGCCGCCACCTTCCAGGCCATCACCGGCCGGCCGGTGTACGCCGACCTGTGGGACGCCCGCATCGCCAACGGCATGGCCCATATCGACCTCGCGCGCGCGGCCGACCTGGTCCTGGTCGCCCCCGCCTCGGCCGACTTCCTCGCCAAGCTGGCACACGGCCGTGCCGACGACCTGCTGTCCACCCTCTGCCTGGCACGCGACTGCCCTCTGCTGGTCGCCCCGGCCATGAACCGGCAGATGTGGGAGAACCCGGCCACCCGGCGCAACGTCGACCTGCTGGTGGACGACGACGTCGAGCTGGTCGGCCCGGCGCATGGCGCACAGGCCTGCGGCGAGACCGGCTATGGCCGCATGTTGGAGCCGGAGGCCATCCTCGATGCCGTCGACGCCTACCTGCAGCCGAAGACCCTGCGCGGCCTCAACGTCCTGATCACCGCCGGGCCGACCTACGAGGCCATCGATGCGGTGCGCGGCATCACCAACCGCTCCTCCGGCAGGATGGGCTATGCCGTCGCCAAGGCCGCCGCCGGGGCAGGCGCCAAGGTCACCCTGGTGACTGGCCCCACCGGCCTGCCCCTGCCCGCGGTGGCCGAGACGGTGGCCGTCACCAGCGCCCAGGAGATGCTGGCGGCAGTGGAGGCGCGCATCGACGAGGCCGACATCTTCATCGGCGTCGCCGCCGTGGCCGATTACCACGTCGCCGAGCCGGCGGCGCACAAGATCAAGAAGGACGCCGACACCCTGCACCTGGAACTGCTGCCCAACCCGGACATACTGGCCAGGGTGAGCGGGCGGGCACGGCCGCCATTCTGTGTCGGCTTCGCCGCCGAGAGCGAGAACATCGAGGACTACGCCGAGCACAAGCGCAAGCGCAAGCGCCTGCCACTGATCGTCGCCAACGACGCCACCCAGGCCATCGGCAGCGACGAAGTCGAGCTGATCCTGCTCGACGACGACGGCCGCCAGGTCCTGGGGAAGGCCGACAAGACCACCCAGGCAGGCCGTCTGGTCGACCACATCGCCCGTCTCTACAACGCCCGCCGCCCCTAGTCGCTGACGCGACTGAGTAACACCCCCCTGCGACCGTGTGTCGCATTCCGAGCGCATACCCATGTCGATACCATGGCCTTGGTAAATAAAGACTATGGGATCGCGATATGCATAAAGAGGCCGCCATGCTGGCCATGTTGGGGACCCTGCCGTTTACCGCCCTGGCGGGCGAGGACGCCGGCTCGACCACCCTGCCCGAGATGGTGGTCACCGCCACCCGCACCGAACGCCCGGCCGCCGAGGTGCCGGCCAGCGTGACAGTGATCACCGCAGCGGAGATCGAGGCCCGGCAAGCCACCAAGGTGGAAGACCTGCTGCGCGACATCGAGGGCGTCGACGTCAAGGGCGAGGCCGGCGGTGGCGCCGGCATGGTGATCCTGCGCGGGGTCGGCGGCAGCTACGCGGGCTCCACCAGCCAGCTGCTGGTGGACGGCATGCCAGTGGAGCCGCTGCTGCTCGGGCCGAAGCAGGCCGCCCTCGACTATGTCGCCATGACCGAGATCGAGCGCATCGAGGTGGTGCGCGGCCCCGCCTCCGCCCTCTACGGGCCCGGCGCCGTCGGCGGCGTGGTCAACATCCTGACCCGGCGCTGGAGCGACACCCCGGGCCTGGAGGTGGCCGCCAAGTATGGCAGCCACGCCGGCAGCGAGCTCGCCATCGCCGGTGGCGGCGCCTGGGACAAGGCGGACCTGCGTCTGTCCGCCAGCGACACCCGCAGCGACGGCTACATCGCCCAGCCGACGCCCTACTTCTGGGGCCAGCAGGACCTCGACGGCAATGACTGGCAGGACCGCAAGCTGGCCCTGAAACTGGGTTTCTACCCGAACGAGGACCAGGACATCCAGCTCGGCCTGCGCCACTTCGGCATCGACTCCGGCTTCCTGGGCGGCCGCCCCAACTACCGCTGGGAGAGGGACGGCAACCTGCTCGACCTGGGCTGGCGCATTCGCCTGGCCGGCCGCGCCGAGGTCAAGCTATTGATCCGGCCAGATGAAGTATGAAGTTCAAGCGGCATATTTGACCCGGGGATCCTGGAAGAAACTGATGACCCGCTCGGGGGCTTGTTCAAGCTTTGTCATGTGTTCGGTTGCGGCCATTTT